>NZ_JAUBPI010000024.1:0-56739 GCF_036700645.1 Microcoleus sp. S36b_A4
ATAGAGATAGGTTTTGGCTTGTTGAGCGCAGAGGATTTTTCCGCTGGCTTGGAGTGAGCGAATCCTTTACTCATACCCATAAACTTTTCCTTACCTTGATGACTTAGCTTTGAGGCATTATAGAACCGTTAATGACGAGGGGGATCCCTGTGTATTTTGTTTTTTTTGTCAAGTACAATTTATACCAAATTAGATGAGCTTACCCTGCGGAAAGACTGCGATCGATGGGTATTGACGCGGAATAATTGTAGACTTGATTGGGGCAAAGGGCGATCGCACTTTTAAATTTTAGCAAAAGTGCGATCGGCATAATAACTAATGACTAATGACTAATGACTAATGACTATTTCCCCTCTTCTAACCTCAAAAAATGCACCTGTCCCGAAGCTTCCGCCACTACGATTGTCACCCCATCAGGTGCAATAGCGCAAGCTTTCAAAGCACTATCTCCCCTGAAACTAGCAATTACTTCTCGACTTAACAAATCCCAAACTTTGAGAGTATTATCGTCCGAAACAGAAATTGCCTTTGTTCCCATAGTCGCCACAGATGTTACCGCATCAGCATGACCTACCAAAGTAAAAACTTCTTTTCTACTTGACAAATCCCAAACTTTCAAATTGTGTTCCCGCCCGCCAGAAATCGCCCATTTGCCATCCGCCGTAACTGCCACAGCATTCACAAAACTCTCATGACCTTTGAGAGTGAAAAGTAGATTTTTGACGGCTAAATTCCATAAATTTGCCAAAATATTCTTTTCTTTTCCCAAACTCCAAATTTTCAGAGTTTGGTCGCCGGAAGCCGAAATAACCCGCTTGCTGTCGGGAGTAACTGCCACAGCTTTTATCCCGTCCTCATGACCTGAAAAAGTAAAAAGTTCCTCTCCTGTTTCTAAACTCCAAACTTTAATAGTTTTGTCTCCCGAACCGGAAATCGCCATCGTTCCGTCCGCAGTCACTGCCACAGAATTTACCCAGTCTGTATGACCAGTGAAAGTAAAGATTTCTTTTCCGGTTTCTAGACTCCAAACTTTCACAGTTTTGTCGCCGGAACCCGAAACTATTTGCTTGCTATCCGGTGTTATTGCGATCGCTTTTACCCAATCTTGGTGTCCAGAAATAGTAAAAATTTCCTGTCCGTTTTTGAGATTCCAGACTTTAATGCTGTTGTCTCCTGAACCGGAAATCGCTTTCGTACCGTCCGCCGTCACTGCTACAGCATTTACCCAGTCATCGTGACCTGCAAATGATAAATTTTCTTTGCCTCTTTCTAAGTGCCAAACTTTGAGAGTTTTGTCAGAGGAACCAGAAACTATCCGCTTGCCGTCGGGGGTAACAGCCACAGCATTCACTGGGGCGATGTGATTGGTAAAAGTGAAAAGTTCTTCTTTTGTTTCCAGATTCCAAACTTTCAGCGTTTTATCACCGGAAGCCGAAATGACCCGTTTGCCGTCGGGACTGACTGCCACAGCTTGAACGAAACTGCTGTGTTTTCCTAAAGTGAAAAGTTGCTTTCTTTCTGACAAACTCCAGACTTGAACTGTTCCGTCGTAACTGCCGGAAATTATGAGTTCGCCGTCGGGAGTAACTGCTACACTTTTTACCCAGTCTTCATGACCCGTGAGAGTAAAAACTTCTTTTCCAGTTTCTAGGTTCCAGACTTTCATGCTGTTGTCTCCCGACCCGGAAATCAACCGTTTGCTATCATGAGTTACGGCTACGGACTGGACAAAACTGCTGTGACCTTTGAAGTTAAAAATTACTTCTCTGCTTGTCAAATCCCAAACTTTAATACTGCCATCCCAAGAACCTGAAATTACTCGCTTGCCGTCAGGAGTTACTGCTACTGCTTCTACGGCAAAAGTATCGCCTGCAAAGGTAAATATTTCTGTCCCTGTTTCTAAATCCCAAATTTTAATTGTATTGTCCCAAGAACCGGAAATTACTTTAGTGCCGTCGGGGGTGACAGCTACAGCATTGACGTAGGTAAGATGACCTTTGAGGGTGGCAAGTTCTTCTCCTGTTTCTAAGTGCCAAATTTTGAGATTGTGGTCAGAGGAGGCAGAAATTGCCCGCTTGCCGTCGGCGGTGATTGCTACAGCTTGTACCCAGTCTGTATGTCCGGTGAGGGTACGCAACAATCTCCCGCCAGGAGGGGTAAAGCTGGGCGTTAGCGGTCGCATCCAGGGGGTTGTTTGGTGTTGTGCCTGTGCTAGCATTGCTTGAATTTCTGGACTTTCAAAGCGCATCAAGCGGGCTATTAGTTGGGTGGCTAGTTGGCTTTTATCTGTGGCTAGAATGTGGGCAGACAACCGAATTGCTTCTTGGATTAATTTGAGTTGGTCGGCTTTTTTCTCTGAGATAATATCGGGACTTGTTGCTAAATCGTAATCTTCTATGAGCGCCTGTACTCCCGATGCTGACAGCTTGGCTTTAATAAAGTTGTAATCTGTTAGTAAGCTGTATAATTTTTCGCAGTCTGAATTCGCTGCTAGCTGACTTGGCAGGATTTCCAGGTAGTGCGTCTGTTCTGCGGGCTCCATTTTATCCAGCCCTTGTTTAAACTCGGTCATAAATTTACGGATGTGTTTTTTAAATGTATGCGATCGCTAGCTGTACCCTACCGAAAAGCCGATCGAGAATCTTTTCTCTTGACTTAGCATGACATATTTGAATGCTATGTGCTACGGGCTTGCTGTCCTTGGTTTGGTGATGGTTCGATGAATTGCTTGTTTTTTAGTCGGAGTCTGCTTTGAGAATTTTCAAGCAGTGCGATTACAATAAATCGTCGCTAATATAATTAAACTCAGCAACGCCCAATTTACCGATCAATTGACAAAAGCTCACATATATCGTTGCTTTTCTTAACATAGCTGGTGTTTGGGCGATGATGGTCGATCGATCAGCACTGTCAATCGATTTTAGATTTTAGATTTTAGATTTTAGATTTTAGATTTTAGAGTTGGCCCCACGGATAAATTCGGGGGGCAAGTTTCTCGGAGACAAGTTTTTTATTTCTGGACGGATGAATCCGGGGGCTTGTATCCTGGATGCTTTCGGTCAAAGCTAAAAAATTTCAGGTATCGTAATCCTATTTAAAGTGCGAAAAAGACCTTTTATAACGAAATATGATGGCGGATGCTCTAATTTTCTGTCAAGTCGGCCGCATCAGCGAGGCAGATGTCCCCCCTGGTTGGGTTTCGTACCAGGGCGGCATCTGCAATCTGTTTCACCCAAAGCTCTCAGAAAGCTTTGCAGGTGCGCCCCCTTCCTCTAAAATATAGAAAAGGACTTGCACTCTTAAACCAGGTTTCTAGACAAAATCATTGGTTTGACCGCTAGGTACGTAGGAAGAAACCGGGTTTCTGACTCCATAGCGCGCAAGTCACGATCGCAAATAAAGCAGTATTGACTTTAGAGACAAATTTCATGGATGTTATCGAGTTTTTCGAGTTAAGTGCAGGCAAATGGTTTTCTCAGCGTACCGTACACAATCTCAATTCTGGGGAATTGCAGGCCGGTAAATCCGACCTCAAAATAGAACTACTGACAGCTAGCGATGCAGCAGTCGTCAAACTTTGCCAACAACACTCGATTAACCCGGCTTCAACTGGGCTAACCAGCGTTCGGATTAGTTGGGACGGTATTCCCGATCGCGACAAAGCTAAACAAATCGGTTCTACAATACTAGCGATCGTACCAAATCCCGACAATCCAAGCGAAGGTAAAGTGTTGCAAGACAAGGGTAATAGTCGCTACGTGATGGGCGAGGACGTGCTGACATTGATTACAGAATCAGACACCCTCCATGCCGAAGAAAGGCTGTGGTATCTCATGCCCAATTTGCGGCTACGGACTAGCTTTGTTAAACAAGCTAACGGTACGGAACAAGCTTCTTTTTGTTCGGAAATTCGGATGGGAGTAACTGCCCCAAGCGAAAAGTGAAAAATAACTATCTAGTACGCAAAGTTTACACTCTATTTCTGTTTTCTCCCTTCTTTCTTCGGCCTTCTTTGGCAATCGCTTTTAACTTGGTATGAAAATCAGTGTGTTTGACAACTGGGAATGATTTTGCCACAGGTTTGTCCGCTAATTTTTGCTCGGCTTCGGCTCGATCGGCGAGGGCGGTAACAGCCACATCTTCATATACAACAAATTCTGTATTTTCTTTTGTGCGATCGTCGGCTGCGGGCAATTTTCCTGTTTCCTCTGCCTCTGTGTTTGGGACTTCTGCATGAAGCGCCACATCAAGTTGCGCCTCTGATATCCCAAGCAAATGTAACTCTGCGGCAGTTACTTTGGATTCCGGGTCCGATAAAAGTATATCTTCCTGTGGTAGTTGAGCAGCATTTTCCCCGGTTAAATTTTGAGGAAAATTATTGCATACCAAGCGTTCAAACTCGCGATTGAAATGATAGAGAGGTTGACCTATCCGATGCCACATACTCAATAGCTGTCCCACAGAAACAGCCTTGTAGCGGCCTTGGTAAAGCGCTTCAACCACTGCTAAACGCAGCCAATAGCCGGGATACTTGGTCAGCCATTCACCCGCCAATTTCTCGGCTTTTTTGCCACCTAGGTCAAAACCGTAGTGAACCAGCAGAGCCGCTGCTTGTGCAGATATTGCGGTCACTTCTGTCATTTGTTGACTGTTATCTGTTGACTGTTATCTGTTGACTGTTATCTGTTGACTGTTGACTGTTGGTTCCAAATTCCCAATGACCAATGCCCAATTAGCAAATTGAATTAATCGGATAAACGCACCCCTCCTTCTACAGTTCGCGCGTCCCCGGAAAAAGGTTCGGGAGTCCCATTCCAGTTGAAGTCGCTAACTCTAAAAGTCAGGCTGCCGACTTGACGCTCAGGATTAAAACGCAAAATGATTGCGTAGCTGCGGCGACTGTATTCTAAAGTGTAATTCGTACTGATTGTTTCCCCGCTTTCTAAATTAATAGCACTTTGAAATCCAACTCGAAAGCCTCCGTAAACTTGCTGGACAAGTCCAAAAGACAGGACTCTCAAATCTACTAAGCGATCGAATAAAAACGGCGATATACCGTCCCGTCCCACCTGGGTATAAGTCACGTTAAACCCAGTGTAATCGAGGAAAGGGCGGGAGAAATGGCCGAACTGCCCTTGAATGCCGACGCTGCCGGCGAGCGAATTTTGTCTGTCGCCACTGCTGTAATAAGTTCCAACCCCCCGGAGTCCCAAGGCCAGTTGCAAGAAAGGAACCACCGGCGTCCGCGTATACCTCAAACCCTGGGTAGGAGTGCGGGGTAGCGGTTCGCCCTCCCACAGGTTGAAACCGCGACTCAAGGCAAAGCTGAGCTGGGAACGCCCCAGATCGACGCGGTTGTTTTCCCGCACTGGTTCGAGCAAGTCTGCTCGATCGGTGTCAGCATTGATAAATTGATACCCAGCTTGGTAGCTGAGATTGATGCCCGTGCCTCCGAGTGGGATGACTGGGGAAGTCAGGACTGCGCCGAGACTGCTCTGCACGGTTTGATAGCCCAGAGAACCGTTAAACAGTCGATCGCGATAACTGTATTCTGCTGCCAGAGTGTGAGTGCCGATCAACTGCCGCAGGCGCAAATTCCCCCGAAAGCTGTCTTCCGGCAAATTGGGGAAATCTTCAAAACTCAGAAATATTGCCGATCCGTCCAGGCTGGTGCGCGGGCCGAGACTAGCGCGTAACCTCGCTTTCAGCCCGTAGCTGTCGGGAGAAAATGGATTACCGCCGTTCTCTGCCACGAGCCGCTGGAGGTAAATTTGGGGCGTCAGGGTCAGCCGCACCGGCCCGTTTTGCAACACCTCAAAACCGCACTCGGCATACAAACCGCCTCTGTCCCCCCCGTCGTAGCCAAAGGTCAAACACGGGCCGTTTTGCTGCCGGCTGTCAAACACTTGCCTGCGGGGATACACGGGTATTTTCACGCGGTTGTCGAACACCAAGCGGGGTTTAGTTGTGACTAATTCCTCTGCCGTGGGCGAAATCCTTCTAATCGTCGCCGTCCGGGCCCTGTATTCAAATTCCGGCGGGGAAAACGGGTCGTTAGTAAGCCGAATGTTGGTTGCTACCCTCGCGCCGTCTGGCAGGAGTTCGATGCGTTCTGCTTCAAAGCGGATGCGGTTGACGGCACCGACCACTTGGGGGGCTGCTAGCTGTCCGCCTCCGCCGATAGTCACTGTAGCAGCGCCGGGGGATTTGACTCCGCGCAGGGGCTGCTGGCTGGTAATTCGATCACTCAGAGGCTGTTCAAGAATCGTCCCGGCACTGATATCTGTCGGCAGTGTGGGAGTCAATTCGCTACCTGCTGCGGGCAGGAATATTTCGCCCCTGGCTTGTTCGACTGCGCCGCTGTTGAGGCCGAGATTGAACTCCATCCGCTGACCGCGCACTACTTGTTGGCCGCGGGTATAGGCGACATTGCCGGATGCTACCACTTGGCGGGTGACTAAGTTGATGATCGCCCGATCGGCATCAATCACAGTTTGCCGGAATCGCACAACGACATTACCAACCGCCGTGACAATTTGCTGCTGGTCGTCGAATTCTTGGCTGTCGGCCTTAACTTCGATAGTATCGGCCGGAGTGACCGGAAAAGGAACCGTCCGCTGAGAAGGCGCGGTGCGGACTCCCGGCGCGGCTGGTTTAGGTTTCGGTGTCGGCGCAGGGGGTGTTCTGGGTGCGGGGGCAGTTCCTGGTGTGGGAATGTCGAACTGCTGTTGCCCGCTTGGTGCTGGTTCTAGCGCGGGTTCTGGAACGGGAATTTCAGCAGGTTCGGGAGAGTTATCTTCTAACTGCCGGCCTTGGGCCTGATACCAACTTTCCTGCTTTCGGACAACATTCCCCTCCTGTTGTTTCTGGGCCTCTGCGGTTCGTTTTCGATTGCGAATGGCAACGGCATTTTCTACCGAACCCAATGGGTAAGCCGTAAACGAGGAATCTTTCGGAGTTTCCGCAGTTTCGGGTTCTCTCACAGGGGCCTGACGCTGAAATCCCACCACTGCCTCGCCGCTTTCCACTGCAGCTAAGGGGTCGGCGATTTCTGGAAGCTGGTCGGTGGCTGGGGTGGTGCCCCGGAGTGGGGCTGCGGGTTCTTCTGGGGCCGGTGTGGGTTCTGGCTGAACGATATCTGGGCTTGGTTCCGGTATTTCTGTGGGGTTGCGGAGGGTGTCTCCATCGCCGGCCGCGACAGTGAGGGCGACTTTTTTTGGTTTTGCGATGTAGATGATGCCAGGGGGTTCTGGCGGCGGTACCGGATAGGGCATAGTTACAACAGGTAAGTCATCCGATTTTAGATTTTAGATTTTAGATTTTAGATTTTATAGGGTGCAAATTATTGAAAATTTTGCATCTAGAAGGCAACTGTTTAAACATTAATCTGATATCTAAAATTCCCCGTGGCTTTGGCGCGCCGGAATAGGGCTGCTTTCAGAAGTTGCTTTCGCCACAAGATAACCTCGCTGGCGGTGCGAGGTCAAGTTTTGTCCGACTAATTTTCGCGGGTTTGTCGGCTGTTGCAGGGGCTGCGGTGGCGCGCCCCTACTCTGCGGGCGAGATAACTTGTTTATTCCATGTCTCTGCGGTTGGGGTTCCGGGCTGGGTCATTGGACAAAAATCCAAATACAAACAGGGAAACAAAAAATAGGACAACTACATTAACTACGATTTTGAGGGTTAGCACTGTGGGAGTCTCCAAAGATGGCATAATACTGAGCTGATTTGCTGCTGTTGCGGCAACTTTTTTATCATAAGCTAAAGATTAGTCAATTTTATCTTTGCTTTTGAGGATTTTGGGCAAGTTGATTTTTGCCCAATTCCATAGTTGCTCGGCGATGTTTTCTAGCCGCAGCATAACTCGATCGAGCCATTCGAGCACTTGTTCTAGGGGGTGCTTAATGTATCCCATCGATTCTGCTTTTGTTTCTAAGTAGTCGTCTTCTGCTGGGACGCCTGCGCTGGGATTTTTGGCTTCTGCTGTGGCGGGGGTTGCGGCGGTGTATCTGCTAGTTTGGGCGGTGATTGCTGGAGAGTGGTTGTTTTGTCGGGTGTTCGGGTTTGTGTTTTTTGGCACTTGGGTTTCCTGTGCACGCCCTGGGGTTGATTCTGCTGCGAGTGCAGAGCTATTTTTTTGAGTAACTGCTAAATCAGATAAATCAGATGCTGTTTGGGGTTGACTTGTTGGGCTTTTTGTCAGCAAGCTCTGTTTTAGCTGCCCCAGCAGGCGGTGAAGTGCTTCGGGGTACGGGGATATTGAGACTGCGGTCGATCGACCTTCTGACAATTCTCCTAATTCTGCAATTTTTTGCTTGACTTTTGGACTGCTTTGTGATATTAGGGGCGCAGAACTTTCCTCTATTAAATGCTGCGGTGCTGGTTCCCCAAATAAGTCTTGCCAATTCAGCCACGGTCGATCGACCTCTGGGCTTATTTGCGTGTTTTCTTGTTCTTGTCGCTGTTTCAAATAATACTGAATGGCGACGGATTTCTCCGTATTATCACTCGCTGCCGTTTCTTTGCCCAGGAGGTGGTCTACTGACGACCAAATCACTTGTTCGATGTTTCGAGCGTATTTTTCGAGGATGTCGCGGGCGGACAAATCTAAATTAGTTTCGTTGCCCGATGTGCCAATTTTGACTCCGGGGTTTTCTGTGGGTGCGGGGGTTGTTTTTACCGAGGGGGGGAGGGTAAATTCTTCGAGGTTGACGGCGGCGCGATCGAGTAATGTAACAAAGGAGAGAGGAGTAGGGGGTCGATCGAACTTGCTGTTAAAATTAGTTTCTAGTTTTGGGGTATTGTGGTCGATCGAATTCGATGCCGCAATTGACTGCTGTACGGTTTTTGCTTCAATCTGCGCGCGGGCTTTTTGGACTAGGATGGCATTGCGGTCGATCGATTTTTTAACTGCGAGGATTGATTCTCCAAACTGATTTCTTTTCAGAGCAACCGGACTCGTCTGAAGCCATGCTATCAATTCCCAAAAACGACGCATCGGCGGCAACTGCGCTTTTTTGGCAGCCGACTCCAAACCAAGATTAAATTTTAATTCTTTTTGGGTAATTTCCCGTTGTTCGGGCCCGCAGTTTGCTACTTCCCAAGTTATGCGACCTTCGAGCATTTCCTGCTGTTCGGGCGTCAAAATATCTAATATCTGATTTTCTTTTCCGACCAATACTAAAGTGCGGGCTGGGATAAAACTGGCAATTCCTTCAACTTTCGGTTGCGGTTTTAATTGAGTTTTAGCAAGGGGGTGTTCTAAGACGGAAGTGGTTTGATAATTGGCGGTTTGTCCGCTAAAATTGATGGCCGGAGGTAAATCGTTAACAGCATTTCCCTGATTTATTAACAGCGGGAAGCTGGCTAAAGTTTTCGCAGTTTGCGACGAGTTTAGTAAATTTTCGGCTAGGTGTAAAATTTCGGCGATCGAACTTTCGTCGGAAGTTTCCCCCTGATACCAATTTTGTCGCAAATCGGGGTTTTCGTCGCCGCCAAATTCTTGCAGTTCCGGTAAATCTACTTTTTGACTTGATTCCCGCAACTGTCGGCCCAGCAATCGGGAACTTTGCACCAGCAAATAAGCTGGATAAAGCAGAATTTGGGTGGCGGTGAGAGTTGTTTCTTTAATTTGACGCCAAGTTCGATCACAATTGTCAGCGACTTGGCGGGACTGTTTCGATATAAAATTTAATAGTCGGCTTTGGTAGGGGCCGTAGTAACCGTTGGACATAAGTTTTATTCTTGAATTCAGATTTTTGATTCGCGCCGGAATTGCTGAATATTGCTGTAAAATCAAAGCGAGATCTTAATCGCAGCTTCAAACCCTCTGAAACCTTTATTTCTTCGCGTCCTTTGCGTCGGGGCGGTTCAATCCGATTTTTGATTAATACACAATTCCTATTTTAGCGAAATATGAGCGCTTCTGTGTCACCTGCTAGCAACAATATTTCTGCCACTGTCGAGAAGTTGCGCCTCCTCAGCCAAGTGGAGGTTCAGTCTGGTTGGAGGTACTGCGATTCGGACTCTGCTGTCTCTTCAGTAAATATTTGTAACAAGCCGATTGCCGAACTTAACGGCAAAGGACATATTGCTTGGCCGTCGGGGAAGCAAGTTTTGTATTTGGGTCAGCAATTTGTAATTCCTGACAATTTGCACGGCTATCCTGTGCTTGGTTTGCGATTGCTACTGGGCTTGACTTGGTGGGCGGAAGATGCTCAAATTTTTGTCAACGGCGAGTTAGTCGGAGAGGGAGATTTATTTGATTTTGCCGATCGAGTTTTGTTGAGTGCGTCGGCCAATCCCGGAGATGAGTTTTTAGTTATTTTGCGGTTGGTAAGTCCGGGTCACGATAACGGTGCTTTAGTGCGATCGATTTGTCTGTACGAAGCTGCGGACTCTTCTTGTTTTGATCCGGGTTTTGTGGCTGCCGAATTAGAGATTTTGCAAAATTCGCTAAGTCGAAATTTAGAAAATGTAAATTCCCAATACCTCTCCACTGAAACAATAGCAAATCGCCCTATGTTTGTCAAGGGGGAAACGCTGAAATCAGAGATTGATTTGGCGCTTGGTTTGATTGATTGGTCGGCTGTGGGCGATCGCGAAAAGTTCGATCGATCGCTGTCGGTTTTGCGGCACAATTTATTGGGATATCTGCAGGCTTTTTTGGGGGATTTAGATGAGGGAACCGCAGAGGGCGCAGAGGGCGCAGAGGGAAGAAGGGATGAGGTTTTTGAGGTTGGAGAAAATAGCAATGCTACATCTATATATATAGGAGAAAGTGGTGCTCTGACATCTTTTTCTGGGGATTTAGATGAGGGAACCGCAGAGGCCGCAGAGACCACAGAGGGAGGAAGAAGAGAGGAAGTTTCGGAGGTTGGAGAAAATAGCAATGCTACATCTATATATATAGGAGAAATTGGTGAACTGACATCTATATATACAGGTAAAATCTATTTGGTCGGTCACGCTCATTTAGACTTAGCTTGGCTGTGGCCTGTCTCGGAAACTTGGGAAGCGGCAAAGCGAACTTTTGAGTCGGTATTGAAATTGCAATCGGAGTTTCCCGATTTGATTTTCTCTCATTCTACTCCGGCACTTTATGCTTGGATGGAAGAGCATCAGCCGGACTTATTTGCTGCGATTAAAAAACAGGTGGCGGCGGGTTGCTGGGAAGTTGTCGGGGGGATGTGGGTAGAACCGGATTTAAACTTGATTTCCGCTGAATCAATGGTGAGGCAAGTTTTTTACGGACAGCTTTATGCAAAAGAAAAATTTGGGGAATTGATGCGGGTAGCTTGGCTACCGGATACTTTCGGTTTTGGGTGGCAATTACCTCAGATTTTGCGGCAAGGTGGAGTTGATTATTTTGTGACGCAAAAGTTGCGGTGGAACGATACAACGGAATTTCCCCACGGTGCGTTTTGGTGGGAAGGGTTGGACGGTACTAAAATATTTAGTATGATGTCTCCTCCAATTGGTGAAGGCATAGAATCTGTGAAAATGGCAAGTTATGCTTTTGACTGGCAAGCTAAAACTAATTTGCAAGATGCTCTTTGGTTGCCTGGGGTTGGCGACCACGGCGGTGGCCCGACTCGTGATATGTTGGAGGTGGCGAAACGCTGGAAAATGTCGCCTTTTTTTCCGAGGTTGGAGTTTGCGAAAGCGGTTGATTATTTGTCTTTGATTGAGAGTCAGTTTTTGCCTGAAGTTACGACAACTAGGGCAGAAAGTGATGTTCCAGAATCAGACAATCAGGAGAATTTGCAGGCGCGAGAATTGTCTAACTTGTCGGCAATGAAGGATGGAAATCCTTTCATCTCACAACTCAAAACTCTTCCCGTTTGGAAAGACGAACTTTATTTAGAATTCCACCGGGGTTGCTACACGACTCGCGCAGACCAAAAACGCCAAAACCGCCGCTGCGAAGAATTGCTCTACCAAGCGGAGTTGTTGTCTTCGCTGGCCACTATTTGTACTGGTGCGGTTTATCCGAAATCTGAGTTAGAATCAGCTTGGAAACAAATTTTGTTTAACCAATTTCACGATATTTTGCCCGGTTCTGCGATCGCCCAAGTCTATGCGGATGCTAATCTAGCCTTTGCTGAGGTCGATCGCACTTGTCGCGAAATCCTGTTAAAATCTTTGGATGCAATCTCGGCTCAAATTTCTCTCCCCTCCCCTCCGCAGCCCGACGCTCAACCGATTTTAATTTTCAATACTCTCAATTGGGATCGCTCTGAGGTTGTCGCCGTACCGCTTCCCGATTCCGCTGATTCAGCTTGGCAAATTTACGATTTTTCCCGACGGCGATTGGTGTCGCAGATTGTCAGGGGCGATCGACCGCAATCGCACTCTACACTGTTATTTTGGGCAAATAATATCCCCGCCGTTGGCTACCAGGTGTTTTGGCTGTGTCGCGAAGACGCTCCAACTGTGGATAATGCGTCCGCGAGTCCAGAAACCGAAAAAAAGACAGAGTTATCAAAACTTACATACGGTATAGCACAAAAAAACACAGTTAGTCAAGAAACGCCTTTTGCAGCCGCACAAATGGTATTAGAAAATGAATTTATTCAGGCAACAGTAGATGACAAAACTGGGGATTTATCCAGCATTTGGGATAAAGTAAATAACCGAGAAGTCTTGAATGCAGCAGGCGGCAATCAACTGCAAGCATTTCAAGACAGCGGTCAATATTGGGATGCTTGGAACATCGACCCAAATTATCAAAAACATCAATTACCCGCGCCGACACTCAAAGAGATTGCTTGGGTAGAGCAGGGAGAAATAAGGCAGAGTTTGCGCGTAGTCCGACAAATTGGTAAATCGGAGTTTTGCCAAGATTATATAGTAGAAGTAGGTTCGCCGCTGTTGAAAATCAAGACAGTGGTAGATTGGCAAGAAACTCACGTTTTAGTAAAAACAGCCTTTGGGTTAAATGTAGAAGCAGATTTTGCCACTTGCGAAATTCCCGCAGGTGCGATCGATCGCACAACCAAGCCGCAAACACCCGCCGAAAAAGCTAAATGGGAAGTGCCGATTTTGCGCTGGACTGATATCAGCAATGACGGTTTCGGAGTGAGTTTGCTCAATGATTGCAAATACGGTTGCGACCTTCAACCAAATCAAATTCGACTGACATTGCTTCGGGGTTCGACTTGGCCGGATGAACAAGCAGATGTAGGAGTTTCCGAATTTACTTATGCCGTCTATCCCCACAGCGGAAATTGGCAAGATGCAGGTACTGTTCGACAGGGGTACGAGTTAAATTTACCACTGCTAGTAAAGGTGTTGCCCAAGTCGGGAGAAAATCGAAACAAGAGTTTACCCGCAGTGAGGAAGTTCTTGGATTGGTCCGCCGAAAATTTAGTGTTGATGGCTTTCAAACAATCGGAAGATGATTCTAATGTTTGGATTTTGCGGTGTTACGAGTGTCACGGTAAAGAGGCGAAGTTGGAATTAAAGAGCGATTTGGGTTTGGCGATTAGTCAGCCTGTCGATTTATTAGAACAACCCATAAATTTGTCCCAGAATTCAGACGATGGGACAAGTTTCAGAATATCACCGTGGAAAATAGCCAGTTTTGCAGTAAATTTATCATTACCAATTCAGATATAGCGGTTCTCAAAAAAAAGTGCGGTATGCCCTATGCCCTATGCCCTATGCCCTATGCCCTATGCCCTATGCCCATGAGTACCTCATCTTTCTGAGAAAGGCTATAGTACCCCATCGCAAATTTATCCCACATTTTGAGACTTTGGGAACTTAGTGCTAACAAAATTTGTCAACCTACGCCAATTAGCTCTCACAACTTTCTTCTGATCTAAAATATGCAAAATTACGCAGGCTAAAAACGTGTACCCAAGCCAAAAATGCAAACTCCTTCCTACCTCAACCAGTGCGGAATTCTGCGGAAACATATCCGGCAAAAGAATTCCGAAAAATTTCACATTGTTACTTTTGTAAGAGTTAGAAAGTAAGAAACCCGCAACCGGAACTAGCCACATAAAAACGTACAAAGTTGCGTGCAGAGCAAAATTTTTGTACCATTCCTTAGTAAACTTTGGCAGGCGTTTCGTATATTTTTTCCACCATACGCGCAGCAGAGTTAAAATCCGCCAAGTCAGCAAAGCCATTGTCAGCACTCCTACGGATTTGTGAAAATCGTAAAGGGGGCCTCGAATAAACAATTCTCCCGGCAATCGAGCCATAGACGTACCGGTAATAAACAACACTAAATAGCAAGCTGACATCACCCAGTGTAAGGACATCAGTTGTTTGAACGCAGAATTAAGTCTGGGTTTCGCAGCGGGTTGGGTAGTCACTCTTCCTTACCTCCTTAGCGTTTGCTGGACAAGATTAAGTATAAACTATAGGACTAAAGCTCGTGGTCGATTGTGCATTATAAGATTTACTTAACTTAAGTATTATAAATATTTATTAAACAGTCTAATTAATTAGATTCACGATCGTCATTCCCAACACAAAACATCGTACTTGGGTCGATCGCCTCCCAAGCAGTTTTCAGGTCGAGTATCCCCAAACCCACCGCAAAAGCTGACCCGATAATTGCCACCGCCGCCCGGTTCATCCGCAGCCTCGGCAAATATCCCCAACCGAATCCGAAGTAGGTCAGTCTCACTACTAGGTATTTGAGTGTTATCATATATACTTAAAACTATTGATTGCCGATTTTTTTTATTGTCTAGGATGCTAAAAGTACAGCCTGGGTAATTGCAGCTAAACCTGCTGGCATTGCAACTATCGGGAAATATCGTCTGCAGACCGTGTACCAGCTACAAACAAACACAGTGGTTGCATTGGGAAGCGAAAATCAGGGTGCTGGACAAGTCGTATTTTTGTTACAAGTTGTAACTTTTTTCAAACAACAGGTTTAATTTAGTTTCACAAAAAAGTTAAATTCCAGAAAGTAAAATTAATTACAGTCGAGTTAAGCTAAAAGTGTTTGCTAAAAAAAGTCATTCAAGCAGCCCCGAAACCAACTATTCTCACTTGATCGACACCGACGGCGACTTCGCGACAGCAAAACTTTCGTGCAGCCAACAAGTCGAACAAGATTGGTATGGAACTCTCTACGAGAATTTTCCGGGCATTTACTTCGTTCTAGATGCTTTGGGAAGAGTTTTTTCGCTCAATCAATTCGGTGCGTCTCGCCTCGCCTACAAATCGCAGGAATTAATTTGTCATTCAATTTTTAACATATTTTACTGCCCAGAGCAAGGCAAAATGCAGGCAGAATTTGCCGGATTGGCCCAGTCGGAAAACGGTACGTCAACTCCAAAAGTTGCCTGTTGGGAAGGCTGCTTGACTTGCAAAGATGGCAGGATTATTAGGGTAAAAGCTACCGCGCGCGCAATGCCGGCGTTAGATTGGAAAATAGAGGAAAATACTAATGGTCGTTCAATTGCCAATTTCCAACGACCGGCTGTACTGTTAGTTTGCGAAGAAATTAAGGCCGCTTCGCAGTCACCCATGCCGCCCAACCAGAGAGGAAATTGGCGCAGTCCAACTTTGGCGATCGCAAAATTAGCCAAAAGTCAACTTAAAGAACGCAATAATATAGAAGACTTCATCCGCGAAGTAACAGAAACCGCTGTCAGTATTGTCAACTGCGATCGAGCCAGTATTTGGCTGTATGGCGAAGACAAAACGCAGCTTCACTGCATCGACCTTTACCAACAAAATACTAAACTCCATTCCGTACAAATCATCCTCACTGCAGCCGACTGTCCGGCTTATTTTCAAGCTTTAAAATCGGCAAGTGTGATCGCAACTGTGGCCGCAGAAAATGACCCCAGAACGCGAGAACTTGTCGGTCTTTATTTCGTCGATAAGAGCACGACTTCCCTGTTAAACGTACCGATTGTGCTAGCAGGTCAAAGGTTGGGAATAGTCAGCGCCGAACGCCAGGGTTCCGACGGTGATTGGACGGAAGAAGAACACGAATTTACCCAAATATTAGCAGATTTTGTGTCCTCAAGTTTGTCAGCTAGCGAAAAGTTAAAATTAGAAGCAATGCGGCACGAACAGCAGCAAAACTTGCTGACCCAATACTACGATCAACTAGAAGAAAGAGTAGAAAGACGCACTGCTGAACTCAAAAAAGCTAATCACAAACTGCAAAAAGAAATAATTAAAAGAAAACAAGCAGAAGCCGAACTACGCCTGCAGCAACAAGAACAGCAAATTATTTTTGATTCCGTGCCGGCGATGATTTGGCTCAAAGATACCGAAAGTCGTCTGCTGCGAATTAATCAAGCCGCCGCTGCATCGAGAGGTTTGCCTGCTGCTCAATTAGAAGGTAAATCTTTTTATGAAATCTATCCAGACGAAGCAGAGCAATATTATTTAGAAGATTTAGAAGTAATCAAGTCGGGCGTTCCCAAACAGGGGCAAGTCGAACTGCTACCAACAGTTTCGGGTCAAAAATGCTGGGTGCGGACAGATAAAATACCTTACCGGGATGAAACAGGTAAAGTCGCTGGTGTAATCGTGTTTGCCGTTGATATTACTGATTTAATTAGAGTCGAAAAAGAACTGCGAGAATATCGCGATCGCCTCGCACAAAAAGTCGAAAAACGTACTGCTATGTACAGGCAAGCCATGACCGCTTTGTACTCGGCAAATACGCAATTGCAACAGTTAATTAACAACAGCTATTCTGCCGCAGAAAATGGCAGCAGCCACTCAGCAGCGCGCTTGCTCGAATGCGAAGCTTATTTTGAAGCAGTTGCCGTGGCTGACCGCGACACAATTTTGAGCGTCAGCAGCAATTTTGCCGAACTTTTCGGTTACGAACCGGCGGAAATGGTGGGAATGAGCTTGCTGGAACTACTGTCGCCTAAATCATACAAACAGGCGCCGCAAATGATTTCTGCAGCTAGCAATACAGTCTGTGAAACTATTTTTCTCAAGCGAGATGGAACTGCTTTTCCTGCTGACGTTCGCAGCAAATTTGTATTTTGGGAAGGTCGTTTAGTACAGGTGAAAGCAGTCCGAGACCTCACGGAACGAAAATTGACCGCAGCAGAATTAGAGCGATCGCGCTCTCTGCTGCACGCTACCTTAGAAGCAACCGCCGACGGCATTCTCGCCGTTACTACGGCCGGAGAAATGATTAGCTATAACGAAAAATTAGTTCAAATGTGGGGAATTTATGAAGAAGTTAGAAATTCAATGGATAGAACGCTGCGGCTGGCATTTCTCACTAAGCAAGTGAAAGATCCGAGAGCTTTTTTGCAGAGAGTTAAAGAATTTTATAGCGATGCGGAGTCGGAAGGTTGCGATATTCTAGAATTTAAAGACGGCCGCACTTTTGAGCGCTACACGCAGCCGATTCGAGTCGGACAAAATATTATTGGCAGGGTGTGGCGCTTCCGCGATATTACCTCTCGCGAAAAGGTGACGGCAATGTTGGGAGATTCTCAAAGGCGGTTTCGGGCAATTTTTGATTCTTCTTTCCAATTTGTGAGCTTATTGAAACCGGACGGTACTCTGCTGGAAGCTAATCAAACTTCTCTAGATTTTGCCGGAATTAAGCTACGGGATGTGGCCAATAAACCGTTTTGGCTATTGCCCTGGTGGGGAGATTCTGAGGAAGTTCAGGAACAGTTGCAAGAGGCGATTTCTCGATCGGCACAAGGTGAATTTGTCCGCTATGAAGTGGAAGTTCAAGGTGTAAATCGGACGGCAATTGTTGATTTTTCTCTCAAACCTGTCGCGGATGAAACTGGGAAAATAGTATTGTTGCTGCCGGAAGGTCGGGACATAACTAAAAGTAAGCAAGCCCAAGTCGCGCTGCGGCAACAAATAGAACGGGAACGCTTGATCGCACAGATTCAATCACGCATCCGTTCTTCTCTGGATCTTCAAGATATTCTCAACACTACAGTAGCGGAAGTGCGGGAGTTTTTGGTAACCGATCGCGTGCTGATTTTCCGCTTCCGACCAGACTGGAACGGAGATGTGGTGGTGGAGTCGGTTGCAGAAGGATGGATGCCACTCAAGGGGATGGGAATTGACGATTGCTGTTTTGCCAATACTTACATCGGACAGTATTTAAAGGGCCGCATTCGCGCCATAGAGGATATTCATGCTTCTAATTTGAGCGAGTGTCACCTTAAATTTTTGGAGACTTGTCAGGTGAAGGCAAATTTGGTGGTGCCGATTGTCCAGCAGGGCATAGAACCTAGGGAAGGTAACGGTTCTTGTCAAGTGCCGAAGTTGTGGGGTTTGCTGATTGCCCACCACTGTTCGGCCCCCCGCCAGTGGCAGCAGTTTGATGTGGATTTGCTGAGTCAGTTGGGTACTCAAGTGGCGATCGCGATCGAACAATCTTTACTTTACCAGCAGCTAGCTGCGGCCAACCAGCGGTTGGACGGGTTGGCGAATTTGGACAGTCTGACTCAACTAGCTAACCGCCGCCGTTTTGACGAGGTGATCAACCGAGAATGGGAGCAGTCGAGCTCTTCGGAACCGCTATCTTTGATTCTGTGCGACATTGACTGTTTTAAACTTTACAACGACAATTACGGCCATCAAGCCGGGGATGCTTGTTTGCAGCAAGTGGCGCGGGCGATCGGAGATGCTTGCACAAATGCACCCCCAGAACGCCTCTATTTGGCTGCTAGGTACGGCGGCGAGGAATTTGGGGTAATTTTGCCAAATACGGATGTCGTCGCTGCACAGGCGGTTGCGGAGGCAATCCGCAGCCGCGTCAAAGCATTGGCCATTCCCCACATCAAGTCTGTTGTCAGTGATTCTGTGACTCTCAGCTTGGGAGTTGCGGCAGTTTCGCCAAGTCAAAATTCCCCGAAAATGTTGATTGAAGCGGCGGATAAGGCACTGTATCGAGCTAAGTCTGGCGGGCGCGATCGAGTGGCTATTAATCAGTAGTCAGGTTATTTGAGATTTGAGATTTGAGATTTGAGATTTGGGAATTACTGATGAAGCTGCTGGTTTGGGGCTTGTCTACAGTTCCATTCTTGTTTGAAACTGGTATTACTAAAAAAACGATCGCCCTAACTGGCATAAAGTTAGTGCGATCGCGGTACTATGAATCAGCTATTTATCTATCAGACTCAGCGCGGAATTTTTACGCATTTCCACGAAGATTGTTACAAGACTTCACAGAAAGAGGGGAAGCGTGAGAGATGCGGAAATTTTTCCTTATAATGACAACTGATAACAGTCAACAGTCAACAGTCAACAGTTAACCGTCAACAGTCAACCGTCAACTGACAAAAGTTTTTGAAACACCTTATACATATCCTCAGCCAACTTTTTAGGATTCCACAAAGGTGCGAGATGTTCTGGCTGCTTAGATTTTACTAAATGCTGTTTCACCGCATTTCTGAAACCAGCATCGCGGCCAAACTTAACTCCCCACTGCGTGTATTCCTCCCAACTCCATGCTGCACCAACATCAAGATTTGCACTTTTCAGAAAAGCGTAACCCATGCGCGAAAGATATTGGTCTCCCGATCGAGTTACCACTGGCAAATTCGCCCACAAAGCCTCTAAATTGTGAGTCCCGCCGTTGTAAGGATAGGAATCTAAAAGCACGTCGGCTACATAATAAATAGCCCGGTGTTCTTCTTCACTTCTGGTTTGCCCTATAAACTTAATCCGAGCAAAATCTACTCCCTGAATTTCGCATTCTTCGCGGTAAGTGCTGTGAATAACATCGGGGTCGCCTTGACCTTTGCGGATTAACACACTATCTGGTACTTCCTTCAGAATTGTAACTTGAGCTCGTACCATTTCTGGATTGGTTTTTCTCCCTGGGGCAACGCACAGATAAGTCATTTGATCTAAGCCAATTCCGAGAGCATTTCTAATCGCCTCTCGATTCACAGGAATGCTTTGCAGTGCGCCAATTGCTACCGAACCTGCAGGCAGTCTTACTAACTTTTCTAAGTAATTTTTTTCAACACCAGGGGGGTGAGTGTGTTCGTCGCACAGAAAGTAGTGATTATCTGAAATGTAAGGTGCGTCGAATCCCAGCCAAGAAACGCAAATCCGCGCAGGATATTGATACAGCACTTCCACATTTGTGGGTACTGTCATCGAGTCTAAGTCTATCAATACATCCAAGTTGTCTTGCGCTACTTCGGCGAAGATTTCGCCGCCGTCAGCAAAGCCGTTTGGATATTTTTTAGGCCAGTAAAACTTGCCCGCCATGTCTTCAAACCGCTGCGTAACCTCATCTCGGTGGAGTTTCCCGGTGACGTAAAGGTGAACGTGGGGGGTGATGTGGCTTAATTCGCGAATTAAAGCTTCGCTGCACCAGCCTACTGAGTGGCGGCGGAAGTGTTTGGAAAGGAAGCCTATTTTTAAAGGACGCTGTTCTTTTGTTTGGTAATTTGCTAGGTTGCTTCTGTTAATTTCCTGGCGTTTAGGAACGGCTTTTTGGTAGTATTCTTTGGCAATGAGTCTGTAAAAACTGGCATTCTTTTCGCGGTTGTCTCGCAGGTGAGAAACTGCAAACAGGAAGATTTCGTAGAGTAGTTTTAGTTCGATCACGCTAAAGGTTTCGACCTTTTCGTAGCATAGTTTCTCGATTTCCTCGAGTTTCTGAATTGCCTGTTTGCTGACACCTGATTGCAGGTAGGAAAAGACGTAGGCTGTAGCTGACATGACTGGGGCATTTTCGCCGCAGTTTTCGCAGTATTTGTCGGCTACGCTACGGGCTCCAGCGAGGTTGGTGGAATGGCTTAGCAAGTCGCACAGTTGTTGGTAGGCTTCGCTAAATTTGGGGTTGCATTGGATCGCTTTTTCAAAATTGGCGATCGCCTCCAAAGGCTTATCTTGTTTCTGAATGTGTCCCATCCGGCAGTAAACCTCTGCCCAACTCGGTTTTAATGCCAAAGCTTGCTGATAGCTGGCTAGAGCTTCTTCGAGCCGCCCCTGCATGGAAAAACAACTGCCGAGGTTAGCGTGAACTTCCGGCCAGTCGGGCTTAATTTTCAGAGTATTTCGGTAATTAGTAATTGCTTCGTCGTACTTGTTTTGCTGTAAAAAAGAATTGGCTATATTGAAGTGCAAAACTTCTAAATGTGGCTTTAAAGCTACAGCTTTCTGATAATAAGCGATGGCGGCGTCGAGATTGCCTTGTTGCGATCGCGCGCTGCCGATGTTACCGTAAGCTTCTGCCCAATCCGGTTTAATGGCGATCGCCTTTTCGTAGCATTCGATGGCTTCGTCGCGCTTTCCTTGGCCCAAAAGTCGATTACCTAAGTTAAAGTGGAAGTCTGCACCGACTAGCTGCGGGTTGAGTTCGGAGGTTCTTTTAAAACAGGCGATCGCTGCTTCGATGTTGCCGTGTTGGTGATATACTTTCCCTAAATTCCAGTGAGCTCCCGCTAAATCGGGACTCAGGGCGATGGCTTGCTGGTAATGGGCGATCGCTTCTTCCAAACGCCCCATTTTGAAATACATACTGCCGATATTGGCGCGCACTTCCGCAAAATTTGGCTGCAATTCTAGGGCTTGAGAATACGATCGAATTGCAGCTTCAGTTTTGCCTCCTGCTTGCAAAGCATTGCCTAAAGTGACGTAAGCGTAGATGAAATCCGGTCGAATTTTTAGCGCTTGCTGACAAGCTGCGATCGCCTCTTTAATTTTACCTTGAACTAAAAAGTCTTCGGCGAGTTTATTGTACGGTTCTACTTCTTGAAAATTGGCAACTTGTCCGCTATCTGGAACATTAATCGAGGTAACTTGTTCGGAAAGTTCGGCGGGGTTTGTAAACGGAGTATTTAAAGTCTCAGTGGTGGGCGCTGCCGGCAAATTGATACTCGAAGGCTGCAAGCCGTAGCCTTCATCTTTGTTGACAGATACTGGTTGCGATTCCCCTGATTCTGTTTCTAATTCGATAAAGTTGCTGTCAGTAGCGACCAGCTCTTTTTGTGCGATTAAACTCGATAATTTCTCAGCAGCGCTGGCATCTCCCGGTTGCTGTTGCAGCACTTTTTGATAGCAAGTAATGGCTGCCTCTAACTTTCCTTGCTGCTGCCAAACACTGCCCAGCATCATATTGACAGAAGACAATTGAGGATTAATTACCAGAGCTTTTTGGTAATAATTGGCTGCCTGTTCCAATTGCCCTAACTTGTAATACATACTACCGAGATTCGCGCTGGCTTCAGCAAATTCTGGCTGAATTTCTAAAGCTTGCAAGTAAGCTTCTATTGCCATCTCCAGCTTTCCTTGACTGTGCAAGGCATTGCCCATTGTCAAGTAAGCGGCAGCAAAATTAGGTTGGAATTTAAGAGCGAGATTGCAAGATGCGATCGCCTTTTCAAATTCTCCTTGCAAAACATAAACTTCCGCCAACTTTTTATGAACTTCTGCATCTCCTGGATTAAACTCTAAAGCTTTCTGATAGTTCTCGATTGCGCCACCGAGATCACCTCGCTCTTTCAGCCAATTTCCCTTTTGAAAATAATCTCTCACTGCCTCTAAACCTACTAAAGAATTCCCGATCATTTGCTCTGCCACTCTTACAGGTTTTACACTAATACTATTCAGCCATTCTACCCACTATCGGGATCGCACAGACCAAGTACACCCTCGATTTATATATTCTACCTGCTGTCTCAGATGATTTTCAGCAGTTGCGCCACCCGCACCGCTCGCCTCATTTAAAACTCCGACTATCGCCTCTAAAAACCGCCTTGTATATCCCTCCCAATCTGCGTTGCCCGCCCGCTTCCAATTAGTTATCGATGCAAAATTTTTCACCCCTGACATTGAAACTAGACGGGCAAATCCAGCAGTTGTTTCCGGCAAAGCTGCCAATTCACTCGTCACAATCCGGCAACCGCAGGCCATCGCCTCTATCACGGCAATAGATGAGGTTTCCAAATAGGTATTTGGGTAAGCTAAAACCGCGACTGAACGCAGTTGCCGGACGAGTTCGGGTTGCGGTAAGGAACCGACTTACTCGACGCCTTCTGTTTCCTGACACTGGTAGTAAAGTTGACCGAAAAAAAGCTGTTATCATTGTCGTCTATTTGGTGTACTTTAATGCTTGAAGATACTTTTAATCTGGTTCCGGGGACAGCTTGACGAATTTCGGGAAAGACTTTTAACAAAATATCAAGTCCGCGAAATGGAGTGCTGGTGTAAGCTAGAATGGGCGGTCGAGATTTTTGAGAGAGGATAAAAATATTATCAACAAAAATATTAGCAAAACCAGGTAGGATCGCATTTATTAAAACACAAATGCGATTGGAGTCAATCAGGAAACGGCAATGAAATTGCTCACGCTGCCAGTCGCCGACAAATACAAAAGCATCGCAAGCATTGATTTCTCGCTCATTCTTAAAATCTTGGAGGAATACAAAGCCCGGTTCGTTATGAATCCACAAAATTAATTGAGTGCGATCGCCCAAAAGCGGCTTAACTTCCAGCGCTTTGCCGACTGTATTGACTATAACTAAAAAATCGAGCGATCGCAGCAATTATAAATTTGATTTGTCTCCCACCCTGCGCCTGCAATCAACACCGTGCGACATCCCCGACTCGGAGGTATTGTTGAGCAAAAATACCTCGTTTCCCTGTGCAGCCAACGCCTCAGCTAAGTAACAAATAGCCGACTGAGTGCCGCCCAAAGGTTTGCAGTAAGGAGTTTCAATATTGTAATCCCAGGTGTAGGTATCGAGAAAGCCGATTTTCATTGTGGCAATTATCCACCGATTTGTGAACTAGATTTTTTTATTTAACCGCAGAGGACGCAGAGGGACCAGAGAAAAAAGAGAGAAGTTCCCACTTGAAATAATTTGCGATTTCCCTCTCTTCTTCTTCTTCCTCTCTGCGTTCTATGCGCTCTATGCGGTTAAATAAATCCATAATAAATGGTATAATCTTAAAACTATTAAGGAGTACCGAACATGACCACAGAACAAGATCCCGTAAAATTGATGAAACAGCAAGTCGGCTTTGCTGCTGCCGATCGCGTAAAATCTGGTATGATTGTCGGACTCGGCACCGGGTCAACTACAGCTTATACTATTCAAGCATTGGGCGATCGCATAAAATCAGGTGAACTCAAAGATATCAAAGGAGTGCCGACATCTTTTCAATCAGAAGTGTTAGCCAAACAGTACGGAGTACCGCTGACAACACTAGATGAAATTGACAGAATTGATGTGGCTATTGACGGCGCTGATGAAGTCGATCCCCACCTCAACTTAATTAAAGGTGGCGGCGCAGCCCACACCCGCGAAAAAGTAGTCGATTACCTCGCCACTCAATTTATTGTAGTAGTTGACAGTTCTAAAATTGTAGATAAATTGGGTTCGACTTTTCGCGTACCCATCGAAGTTATACCGATGGCATTAACACCAGTGATGCGCGCCATTGAAAAATTGGGCGGCAAACCCGAACTCCGCATGGGCGTGAAAAAAGCAGGCCCGGTAATTACCGATCAAGGTAATATGGTAATTGATGTCAAATTTGATGACATTGCCAACCCCGGAGAAATGGAAAAAAGCTTGAATAACATTCCCGGTGTGTTAGAAAATGGTTTGTTTGTAGACTGTACAGATTTGGTTTTAGTCGGCGAAATACAAGACGGAAAACCCGTAGTCCGGGAGATTTCTAAATAGTCAAAACTGCCACACGGGCGGTCAAAAACTCTTGGTGGAACAGGCACTTTGCCTGTTCAGGAGAATGCTGCAATATGCGAGTTAAGCTGTTGGGCATCTAAATTGTATTTTTAGGGCGGGCTTTCGGGCCCAACCCCTACTCCACACAAGACTTTTCTTAAATTTGACTATACAATTTAAATGCACTTGGGCTTACCTTGACTTTGATTGTCAAAATTCAGGGGTTTAAACTCCTGTATGGCGGAGGAATATTTTTAGGGTGGTTTATAAATCTCCATCCTAAAAACCAGGCGATTCATCTGTCAACTGTCAACTGTCAACTGTCAACTGTCAACTTTTTATGATGCAATATCGCAGATTCGGTCGCACAGAATTATCCATGCCCGTCTTTTCCTGCGGTGGCATGAGATATCAGTATAAATGGCAAGACGTGCCAGCCAATGAAATCCCCCCAGACAATCAACAAAATCTAGAAGCGACGATTAGCTACTCGATTGAATGCGGCATAAATCACATAGAAACTGCTCGCGGTTACGGCACTTCCGAAATGCAATTGGGGTGGATTTTCCCGAAGTTTTCCCGCGAAAAGTTGATAGTGCAAACGAAAGTTAGCCCCAAACCAAACTCCCAAGAGTTCCGCGAAGACTTTGATAAATCCTTAGCTTATTTGCAACTAGAATACGTCGATTTGCTGTCGCTACACGGCATTAATACGTGGGAATTGCTAGAGGAGTCTATCCGTCCGGGCGGCTGCATGGATGTGGCGAGAAAGTTACAAGCAGAAGGGAAAGTTAGGTTTATTGGTTTCTCAACTCACGGCCCGACGGATGTGATTGTCAAAACAATTGAAACCAATCAATTTGATTATCTTAACTTGCACTGGTACTACATCAATCAAAGTAATTGGTCGGCTATAGAAGCTGCTAAACGTCACGATATGGGCGTTTTTATTATCAGTCCTTCCGACAAAGGAGGTCAACTTTACAGCCCGCCGCAAAAATTGGTAGATTTGTGCTATCCGCTGAGTCCAATGGTGTTTAATGATTTGTTTTGTTTGTCGCATCCGCAAGTACATACTTTAAGTTTGGGGGCCGCCAAACCTGAAGATTTTAACGAGCATCTTAAAGCTGTAGAATTGTTAGATAGAGCCGATGAAATTTTGCCACCATTGTTAGAAAAGTTAGAAAAAGCAGCCATTGATAAATTAGGAAAAGATTGGTTTAAGACTTGGCACGTCGGTTTACCAACTATCGAAAATACTCCCGGAGGTATTAATATTTATGTGATTCTGTGGCTGTGGAATTTGGCGCAGGCTTACGATACGATCGACTATTGCAAGATGCGCTACAACCTCTTAGGTAATGCCAGTCACTGGTTCCCGGGCCAAAAAGCCGATCGCCTCAATGAATTAGACTTGCGCCGCTGCCTAGCCCACAGTCCTCACGCTGCTAAAATTCCCGGTATTCTCCAAGCAGCCGATCGGCTTTTTGGGGGCGAAGCCATCCAGCGCTTGTCCCAAGAATAATCAAAAAAAACCCGGTTTCGAGACAGAAACCGGATTAGTGAACCGGAGCACGTGAGTTAGTTACGCGCACACAATTAGCCTATACTTGAGAAACTATCACAACCATCGCCCATCCGTCTCATCCATTCGGGCGATACCACTTTTTTTCTCAACTCACTCCCATTTTGCTTTAATCTGAGATAAAACAGTTAATAATGCACTTAGGTACTTTTTATGACTCTCAAACGCCGAGATTTCTTGTATTTAGTGACAGCCACCGTCGGAGCTATTACCGCAGGTGCTTGCCAAGCGTCAGGAAATAATGTATCGCAAGCAAGTCCAATTGCAGAAAGTCCCAAAATAGCCCAAACCCCCGGGCCTTTTACACTGCCACCTCTGCCCTACGAATACAATGCTTTAGAACCGCACATCGATGCGCGGACAATGCAATTTCACCACGACAAACACCACGCCGCTTACGTTAAAAACCTCAACGATGCTGTCAGTAAATACCCGCAACTCAAAAATATCTCTGCGGAAGATATGCTGCGAGATTTGAGCAAAGTGCCGGAAGATATTCGCACAACCGTGCGTAACAATGGTGGCGGGCACCTAAATCACAGTATGTTTTGGGAAATCATGGGTCCCAACGGCGGCGGCGAACCTACAGGGGCACTTGCAACAGCAATTCAGCAAAATTTCGGCAGTGTTGACGATTTTAAAACAAAATTTAACGATGCCGGCGCCAAGCGTTTTGGCAGCGGTTGGGTTTGGCTAGTCCGCAATAAAGCTGGCAAACTTGAGATTACAACTACGGCAAATCAAGACACTCCTTTCATGGAAGGCAACTATCCAATTATGGGTAACGATGTTTGGGAACACGCTTATTATCTCAAATACCAAAATTTGCGTGCCGACTACTTAAAAGCTTGGTGGAATGTGGTTAATTGGGCGGAAATTAACAAGCGCTACGAACAGGCGATCGGGTAGTTTTCAATTAGATGAAATACAGGACACGGCCGATGAAATACAGGACACGGCAGTGCCGTGTCCCTACTAGCGCACGGGACGCTCGAACTGCTGTACAACTTTCCGCAAGTAAACGCAGTGCCGTGCCCCCTGACTCGTCGGCGTTGTGAATGCTTCGACTGACTCAATGGTGCCGCCCAAATGCTCGATCGCCCTTTGCAACTCGGTTTCTTCCTCCACCGTCCAATTCCCTCGGTAAAGTACAGCTAAACCGCCATTTTTCAGCAGAGGCAGTGCGGATTTAGCGCAGAGAGGAGCGGCTCCCACTGCTCGGAGAACTGCTAAATCGTAAGCTTGTTTGTGCTGTGGCTGTCGGGCAATTTCATCGGCTCTGCCCAACAAAGTCGCCGCATTTTCTATCCCTAAAGACGGCACAACTGTTTCCAAAAAAGTAATTTTTTTGCGAGTAGAATCGAGCAAAGTAACTGATAAATGCGGCAGGGCGATCGCGATCGGCAACCCCGGAAAACCCCCACCAGTGCCAATATCAATAACTTTATGCACCGAATCTAGGGGCAATTCGCTATTTTTTTCTGCACTGTTATTAGCTGGCAGCAGTCTCCCAATTCCCCGCAGAGAATCCCACAAATGTTTTTCCCAAAACTCCATCGGCTCAGTAATTCGAGTTAAATTCAAGGAGCGATTTCCCTCGACAATTAACTCATAAAGCCGCTGAAATTTTTGTTGCTGCGACTCATCCGGCTGCCAATTCAGCGTTTTTTGCCACAACTCGTTCATCTGGGGCAACACAGGCATTGTAATCTGATTCATCTTTTATTCCCACTCTTTTGTAAGCTCTGCAAATTATCTGCACTTAAAAATGCTTCATAATGCGATAGACCCGCCCGCACTAACTAATGACTAATGACTACTGACTACTGACTAATGACTCACAAAACTCGTTTCCTTAGCTTCTAATTTAGCCCGATCGACCTCCTGCAAATCCCCGTGATCTAAAGTCCAAAATCGGTCAGCAACGCTCAGCAAATCGCTAGCATCGTGAGTGACAATCAACAAAGTCCAGTGACTTTTCAACTTACTCAACAAGCTTACCAACTGCCGGCGCATCGACCAATCCAAACCCGCCGTCGGTTCGTCCAAAAGTAGCAAATGCGGCTGCCGAATTAGCTGCACTGCCAGGGCTACCCTGCGCTGTTGCCCGCCACTCAAAGCGTGGGGGGAAGCGCGCAGCGGCAAATGTCCGAGTCCCACTTCTGCCATTGCTTTGTTGATTTGTTCTTGTCCCAATTCAGGATGCCCCAGTCGCAATTCTTCTAAAATTGTGCCTCCGCAAAAATGCCTTTCTGGAAACTGGAATACTAACCCTCCTAATTGTTGCAAGTGTTCCGGTGTTAATTCTTGTTCCCGCCAGCGGATGTCGCCGCTAGTTTTTTCCGCTAAACCTGCTAATATTTCTAATAGGGTACTTTTGCCTGAACCGCTGCGGCCCACAATCAGCCCCATTTGCTGCGAGGGAAGTTCTAAGTTAATATTTTTCAGAATAGGATTCGGACAGGCGGTAGGATGATATACTAAGTTTTTTAGATAAAGCATTAACGGCAGTTTTTAGTTGGCAGTTGGCAGTTGGCAGTTGGCAGTTGTTAACAGTCAACAGTAAACACTCAACAATCAGAAAAATATTTATTGTTGGAGCGGGGAAATTCGGGTTGTGCTATTGATAGTTAAGGATGTTTTTGGCTGGGGTCGATCGCAGAGAATTATTTTACATAAATCTTGACAAAATTTTTCTTTATTTTTCAGGATTGGCATTTGATTTTTCTGTTTTTTCATGGTATATTTTGATAATGGGAATCTGTGCTTCAATATATTACAAGTCACAATTCCATTATTAAAATATACCTCAACAACCATCAAAAATCAAGCAAATTTTACTCTTTTTTTGGTCGCGGTCCGAAAGTCTAAAAATTTTACTCTCTTGTTTCTAGTTTACAGTATATTACATTGAGAGAATTGACGATGACGAAAACCCCTTTAGCATCGCTGGGCAAGCAAATGTTAAGTTCTAAACAGACAGTGCGGGCGATCGCCAGTGCAGCAGCGATCGCCCTCAGTATCTGCATTAACTCCGCAGTAGCGGGCGATCCCTTTCGCAGCAGCAACCCGCAGGCGATCGGGTCCAACACCGAAACCGCTTTCAAAACAATGTTTCAGCAAGGAAACTACAAACAAGCAAAAACTCAAATTAAACAAGCACTATCAACCGAACCAAACGAGCCGCTAGCCTATGCAATGGCAGCCTCCCTATCCTACATCGAGCAAGACTTAAACTCGATGAATTCCTACGCACAAAAAACCCGCGAAGTCGGCGAAAAATTGACTAAAACTAATCCATTGCGCGGCAATATTTACACAGCAGCAGGTTACTTTCTAGAAGGGGCGAACATTATAGCCAAAGAAGGAACAGCCAAAGGCGCGCCCCAAGCGTTGAGTAAATTGCGAGTAGTATTTCAATACCTAGATGCCGCCGACAAAATAGCGCCCAACGACCCAGAATTAAACCTAATCAAAGGCTACATGGACTTAATGCTAGCCACAAACCTACCCTTTTCCAATCCCAACGAAGCAATTCAAAGACTCGAACAAAAAGCCTCTCCCCGCTACTTAGCTTATCGCGGCATGGCAGTAGGATATCGAGACTTAAAAAAGTACGATCGCGCTTTAGAATTTGCCAACAAATCGCTAGCTGAAACGCCAAATAATCCCGAAGTTCTCTATCTAAAAGCACAAATATTGTTTTCCCAATCCCAGGGAAAAGACAGCAACAAAACCTTACTTGAGGAAGCCAGAAAAAACTTCGACGCAGCCTTAGCAAAACCCGACCAACTGCCACGCAGTTTAGTAGCAGAAATTTTCTTTCAGCAGTGCAGAACCCGTAACCGTCTCGACAGCCAATCTCGCGCCTGCGACCCGATGCGCGATAAAATTAGAGATGCAGATGGAGTCTGGGGGCCGGCGGCCTTACCACCACTATAAAAACACAAAAAAACTATGCAAGTAGAGTTTCGCGAGTTTAACCCCTTTGACCTCTGGATTTGGCTGAAGTTCAGCAACGTGCCTTCAAACGGTGAAAAACAGTATGTTGAAGAAGTGTTTGACTCTTGGTTTTTCTTGGGAAAACTGGGAGGATTTAATGCAGAAAATTTGCAAGTTCAAGATGAAGGCTTAGATATCAGTCAGATGAATTACGATGTTAATCTAGCCGACCAAAGCATGATGGCTTTGATGCACAATATGGGAGAAATGGAGTATCAAGGTTCTTGGGCTCGCTGCTGGTTTGATTTGGGTACTAGCGATGCAATTGGCCTCGATGTCTTGATTAATGTTTTCCAGCAACTCAGCAAAGAATTCGTAACCATTGAAAAACTCATTATTGGCGGGGAAAATAGAAACTGGCCCGTTGACACCAGTCGCCGTCGAGAGACTTTTGCCGCTGATAATTAGTGATTAGTGATTACTCATTAGGGGCGGATTCTACTCGTTACTACGCTCTGCCTGGTCACACATATCCGGAGGCTCTGCCTCCTATTTTGCTGCTCCGAAAGCGAGGCAGAGCCTCTGGACATTGATTCCTAGACATAGCCTAGGAACCAGTTAACTGATAACTAATGACTGATGACTAATGACTGATAACTAATTATGCAAAAAGGTAAAGTTCGCGTAATTGTTTTAGGATTAATTCAATCGGGCGATCGCATTTTCGTGTCAGAATGCGAAGATCCCGTCAAACAAGACACATTTTACCGCGCTTTGGGTGGTGGCATAGAATTCGGAGAACACAGCATCGACGCTTTGCAAAGAGAGTTTCAAGAAGAAATTCAAGCCGAGTTGACAAACATCAAATATTTGACTTGTTTGGAAAACTTCTTTGTTTATAATGGCCAAGCCGGACATGAATTAATACAATTATACCAGTGCGATTTTGTCGATGGCAAATTTTATGAATTGGAGAGTCTAGCCTTTGCAGACGGAGAGTGGGTATTTAACGCACTTTGGATACCGATCGAGCGCTTTCGATCGGGCGAATTGCGCCTCGTTCCAGAGCAATTTATCCACTACTGCGAAAGCAAATAACTCAACCAATACCAAAAAACAAATACCTGATATGGGGGAATTAAACCTAAAATATTTGCCGAAGAGGCGGGTTTCACCTGAAATATTTGCGATAACTAACAGGATGAATAAACCCGCCCTTTCCTTCCGCCCCCCGCATTACCCGGATCTACCTTACACTAGGCAGAGTCCGCAACAGCTCATAGAGCAAAGAGTTGATAAAACCGAGGGCGATAGCCCCCAGCAAAGCACTCCAAATTCCCCAGCGCAAGCGAAATCCATCCACTAGCCAAGCCGCCAATCCAAAGATAATCGCGTTGATAACAATTATCCACAAACCAAAAGTTACCAACACCAAAGGAAAACCCAAAACCACAAAAAGTGGCCGCACCAAAGCATTCAGCAATCCAAAAACCGCAGCCGAAATCATCGCTTTTCCAAAAGTGTCAATATCCACCCCGATGGGCAATTTGGAAATGATAAAAAAGCTCACCGAAGTTACCAGCCAAGCAATTGCCAGCGAAACGATATCCATGTGCCAATCTCCTTAAAAAAGCTAAACATTAAATCGGAACAACAGCACATCCCCCTCTTGTACAACATACTCTTTCCCTTCACTGCGAACTAAGCCTTTTTCCTTAGCTGCATTCATCGCGCCCGTAGCAACCAAATCTTCATATGCTACAGTTTCGGCCCGGATGAAACCCCGTTCAAAATCCGAGTGAATTACCCCCGCAGCTTGCGGTGCTAACATTCCGGCGATAATCGTCCAAGCGCGAGTTTCCTTCGGGCCGCTAGTAAAATAAGTCCGCAAACCCAATAATTCGTAAGTAGCTCGAATCAGAGATTTCAAACCCCCTTCTTTTACCCCCAGAGATTCTAGGAAATCCGTTCGTTCTTCCTCTGACAACTCCACCAATTCTGACTCAACTTGCGCCGAAACTATGACAACCTTAGCATTTTCTTTAGCTGCTACTTCCCGCACTTGTTCGACATAGCTATTTCCAGTTGCTAAATCGTCATCAGACACGTTAGCAGCATAGATAATTGGTTTATTGGTCAGTAATTCCAAACCTTTAACTAATTCAGATTCTTCATCTGTGAAACTGTACTGCCGCGCAGGTTTCCCCGCATTCAAAACCGCGACCAACTTTTCGAGTACATCCACTTCAGCCTGGGCTTCCTTGTTGTTGCGGGCTTGTTTGCGAGTGCGATCGAGCCGGCGTTCAATTTGAGCTAAATCTGCTAGAATTAATTCGAGATTGATAATGTCAATATCTCGGATCGGATCGACAGAACCCGCAACGTGAATGATATCATCATTCTCAAAACAGCGGACAACGTGGACGATCGCATCTACGGCCCGAATGTGAGATAAAAACTGATTTCCCAGTCCTTCCCCCTGACTCGCCCCCTTCACCAAACCCGCAATATCCACAAACTCCATCCGCGTCGGCACAGTTTGCGCGGAATTGGAAATATTGCTCAGCACCTTCAACCGTTCGTCTGGCACTGCCACGATACCCGTATTTGGCTCGATCGTACAGAAAGGAAAATTAGCAGCAGTCGCCTTGGCATTAGCAACCAGAGCATTAAACAAAGTAGATTTGCCAACATTAGGCAGTCCGACAATTCCGGCAGTAAGCATAGCTATTTAGAAACATATCACTGTTTCAAAATATCATAAGCAATAGCAATATATCTGACTTGTCCCTTCTAACTTCTACAGCTAAGCTTGAATAAATATCTAACTTGAGGTAGATGGCTCAATGGTTAACAAGTGGTTAAGCAAAGTAACGATCGCTGCGGCGCTGTCGCTGCCCCTGTTAGGGCTGGCAGCAGCTAGCGTTTTCGCTGAGGTGGTCAAAATTTCGGTGATTAACAACAGCGGCAAGACGATGACAGCCGTTTATATGTCTCCTCCCGATAAGGATACTTGGGGAGAAAACGAGCTAGAGGCCCCCATTACCGATCGGGAAAAGGCAGATTTTGAGTGGGATCAAGCTGACTACGGCGGCTCGGATGCGGGCTGTATTTTCGATGTCAGGGCCGAATACGATGACGGCAAATGGACTGCTTTGGGTGCTGTTGACCTTTGTAAAGAGACTGCGCTCAACTTCAAGTAATCGATAATCTACGCAAAAACCGAGTTTTTTCAAGTCTGATATTCAACAAAATGATTGGGGACTTGGGAGAAAGCCGGTTTTTGCGATCGACCTTACAAACAATCTTAAATTTCGCGATCGACCAAAACATAATTTAAACAGGTTCAGGGATTGTCTGAGGAATTGGCCCCGGCACTGTTTGAGGAATTGGAGAGGGTACAGTTTCCGGCACCGGTTCGGGAATGGGCTGCGGAATTGGCGCAGGTACCGGTTCGGGTACAATGCCGGGAATCGGTTCGGGAACGGGGCCCGGCACTGGTGGCGATGCGGGTATAGTCGGGAACCCCGGTTCGGTACTGGGAATCTGCGGGCCGGGAAATGGACTAGGGTTGGGAAAAATCACGGCAATTCTATTAATAACTCGATACGATCATGGTAGATAAAAAACTAGAAATACGACATCTATCTAAATAGTGAAAATTTATTAAAATTGATATTTTGTACCATTTTAAATCAGCTTTTTGGAGTAGACGAAAGCAACCGGGTTTATTTGTATTTAATTTTTTAGGCTGACCGAAAGCAATTTGGTCACAGCCCCCCGGTACAGGCCGTGAACCCTTGAAAAAAGCGTAGCGTACTCATCACGTGCGATCGCTACAGCCCGTGGGAGCAATTCTAAAATCTAAAATCTAAAATCTAAAATCTAAAATCTAAAATCTAAAATCGCGCAATCGAGCGCCCTCCCAAAAGCCTTGCCCGCCTGTTGTTGGGCACGACACCTAGCCAAAAGTACAGGTTATGTCCCGTACTTTTGGCCAGTTGGGAGCTGGCCTTTTGGCTAATTTAAAACTCAACTAAAAGCTAGGAATTTTTTGGGGATTATTCTCTTACGATTGAACCTAACATCATTACCAGTCCACGAGGTAAAGAATGAATACCCTAGAATATACATTGCGTTTTAAAGACAATTCGCTGCTGAAAGCTCGCCCACTCGACACATCACTATTATCTCCCGATCAAATCCTCAATTACAAAGCCGGAGACGAAATTTTTATCAGTGCGTACACCCCTAATTTGCAAGGTAAGTATATTCGGGTTTATCTCGCTGAATTCGACAGTTCCTCAGTAGAAACAGCCCCAAAACAATATTACTGTTTTGGCGATGATGTTGAAATCTCCTTAACTGCTGTTTCGCGAGGCGAGTCAGTAGCTCAACAATACCCGCCAGTATTGCCTCCCAAAGTCAATTTAAAAGTCACTTACCATTCTCAACTTAATAATTTAGAAAATCCTTATGGGGCTTGCAATGTAACTTCCCTAGCAATGGTGCTCAAGTTTTACGGGGTAGATTATCGCACGAAAGAAGATATTAACAACGACGTACAGCTTGAAGACATACTTTACCAAAGAACTTTAGATTGGGATGCCGAATATGGGTTTAGCGGTGCTAATTGTAGCCGCCATCAGCCACAATTCTTGATGCGACTGCTCCGAGAATCTGGTCAAAAATATGGTGACGGCAAGCTTCAAAATTCTTACTTTAAGAACGTGACTTCAGAGCAGGAAATCAAACAGCATTTGGCGAAAGAAAACCCAGTCATCGTTCACGGTTATTTCACGAATTCCGGTCATATCATTGTCATCAAAGGTTATGACGATGCAGAGGGGGTTTGGATCTGCAACGATCCCTATGGCAAATGGCTAGGTTATCAGGGTGGATATGACAATAACGCTAGCGGTGGAGATGTTCGCTACACTTATTCCGACCTTCGAGCTGTTTGGGATGTGGATGGCGAGAGTTGGTGTCATTTTCCCGTTCCCTAAGTAAGCATTGATATTTGTAGGGTCGGGTCTCCTAGATTGATAGCATCACCACGATCGCTCTTCTCAACCCGCCCTCTCTTTCACCTTGTAGTCTGTCACAACAACTTCCCTAAAGTTATGACGCAAATTGATAAAGTAGCGCAAAAATTGTTAGACCTTGATGAAGATACTCTTAAGGCACAGCTTGGGATTCGGATTCAAGAAATAGGGCAAGATACAACCGCACGTTCTGCTTCTATTGAGAGTCTTGAAGAGGCTCTAAACGCAACTCCCAGAGGTTTTAGTTCAGATAGTCTTGCTTTGAATTTTGGCGACCAATTCTTCAAGAAATTCAATATCAAATCCTATGAGTTGATGTGCGGCGAACTGTTAGATCCAGAACTGATAGCTAAAATTCAGGCAAGCTACAAAGAAAACTCTGAGAAAGCAGCGGCATTTTTAGCCCCGGCTTTAGCAACTCAACTCAATTTACCTTTTTCGATCGCAATGATTGTTGCGGTATTGATTATCAAAACACTGGTTTCAGCAACTTCTACAGTTGCCGAAACCACATCGGAAACGGTCTGCGAAATTTGGAAAGAAAATCTGCCTGAAGAGACAGATACATTTAACGGCAAAGAATCGCCAACAGCAAACAGTGTTGCACAACAGCCAGTGAATTAATTATAGAGCTTATGCTTCACGGTTGAATTGAAACAGAAAATCCAAAAAGTAAGGAGAAATTACGATGGAACGGGTGCTCGAAATCTTCCCTGATGGGAGTCTTTATGAAATGGAAGGCGAGGTGGCGGTAAAGGCGATCGCCACGGAAGGGCAAGTGAAATTGCTCTCAAAAGCTTTGCGATTCACATTAGCGAAAACATTTACCATTGCACCTCCCGATAAAATTCCTCCTCAAGTTATGGAAATAGGAGTGCGGGGAGGGATGACAATCAATCAAGACGGGGTGAATTTGATTAAATCCTTTGAGGGAATGGAGTTAGAAGCCTATCTTGATGCTGTTGGCGTTTGGACAATTGGATACGGACATACCCAAGGCGTATATGAGGGTATGACAATTACGGAAGCACAGGCGGAAGAATTGCTGAGAAAAGATTTAGCGGAATTTGAAGCGTATGTGTCTGAGGCTGTGCAAGTTTCTATCAATGAAAATCAATTCTCAGCTTTAGTGTCTTTTACGTTTAATCTGGGGCCGGAAAATCTTTTTGATTCAACTCTTTTAAAGCTTTTAAACCAAGGAGACTTTCAGGGAGCGGGTGATCAATTCCCGCGATGGAATAAGGCAGGGAGTCAAGAATTAGAAGGATTGACACGGAGGCGGAAGGCTGAAAGAGCTTTGTTTTTAGGGGAAGATTGGACAGTTTTTTAGGCTACCAAGATACCACAGTTGGATTGCTGCCACTGTTCTTACCCTTTAATAGAGCGGTCTGTATTTTAAGAATTATATAGACCGCTTTTTATAAAATGACTCTCGATAAAGACTAAAATTATATCGTTTTTTGTAAATCAACTAAAATAAAAAATGCTCTTTAATTTTAGATTTATTTAGTATAATAACACTGCCCCTCAGCGACGCCAAATTTCCTATCTGGCGGCTCACTAGGTGCTACTTTTCGACATCTAACATTGTATTCCTGTGAACACCATGAAGTTGCAGCGTCAGTGTTAACCCCCTTGGTGTGACCAAAATAAATCCTATCAGGGTTATTGCGGTCTAAGCGTTCGTTACAATCATCACTTTTTAGTAGAGGATAATTACTAGGAGCAGGGGTGGGAGTAGTATTGATATCCTTTCCTATTCCTCCGAAAATAAATAATAATACTACTCCTCCTACACCTCCAATCACTAAAAGTTTATTAAGTGTTGGAGGAGAGGCGTTATTAACAGGAAAATAATTTGTTTTAGATTTTTTTTTAGGACAATTAAGTTGTCGTTTAATTTCTTCTAACTGTTTCTTCTGATTTGAACCAAATTTTTCTTCTTCTAAAACTTCGCAAAGTCTACAAAGTCCTTCTTGATTATCTTGGTCGATTAATCGCTGAATCAAATTTGTAGAAAAATCATCAGCAGATCCATCCATTGGTAAATTCTTATGGTCAACATCTATTTTTGAGCATAATGATGTTCTCGCATCTGGCTTGACTGGGTATGGGGTGCGCTTTAGTAAGTCTATTAATGTGATTTTTTCGGCGTGTGATAATTGTTGCACCATACAAATCCGTTAAAAATCAAACATTTTTTAATATTGCAAACTTCCCGAGGTATTTTCAATTCCTTCAAGTTTAATGCTTGTTGAGTTTAAACTACCGTCGCGTTTTCGGCATTGGGCTGAAAGTACATCCCGATTAATAGAGATATTGTTACAAGTGTTTTGATAGGTGCTAGCTTTGCCCAATCCGTGAAATTCAAGAATTCCATTTATATTTTCAATTCCTTCAAGTTTAATGCTTGTTGAGTTTAAACTACCGTCGATTTTTCGGCATTGGGCTGAAAGTACATCCTCATTAATAGAGATATTTTCACAAGTCTTTGGATAGGTACTTCCTTGAGAGGTGCTGTGAGCGGGAATAGCTATCGGATCGTGTTTCGAGTGTTCCCCTGCCCATTTGATTCCAACTATTAAACTTGATGAGATAATAGCAGCAGTGGATATCAGTATCATTTTGGGTAATTTTTCCTTTGGTTTAGCTAGAGATTCTTGCCCTGATTTAAATGGAGTTCCCTGAAATTGATATTCAGAATTACAACAACAATCAATCTTTGAGATAATTGTGGCTAATCTATCAGCTTCTCTGCTTTTACGAAAAATAGGTAATAGTTCTTTACAACAAAGATTACAGATAGCTTCTTGATTGCCAATGTCATCTAAATAACCAATTAACTGTGTTAGAAAATCATCATCTGAACCCTCTCTTAAAAAGTGAAGCTGCTCGGTTTTAATTCCAATCTTCCTACATAGTGCTTCTCGTGCTTTTGCTCGTTGACTACGACGTAATAAATCTACCAATATATCTACTTCAGATGGCTCTAAAAAATTTGAAGACATAAAATTATACCCCGGTTTTCAACACTATTGACAATTTAATTTTTGTTGAAGATTTTCCAAACAAGGCGCATACTTGCCTCTTTTAAAGAAAGGTTCAAGTTCCTTGCATAGTTTAAAAAGAGTTAGTCTATCATCTCGACTATGCAAATCGGTAATGAGCTCTAAAGCAAAATTAGCATCCGTTGATTGCCTTAAAAAGCCAAGTTCATTAGGATCAATTCCAATTTTTATACATAAGGGTCGTCTTGCTGAATGTTCTGCACGTCCACTACGGATCAAAATATCTGTAAATATTTCAATGTCATCTTGAGTGAGTTCTTTATTATTAGAATTATGTGAAATAGAACTTGGACGAAATTTGATAATAGGAACTAAATCTTGAGGAATGTTATGCAATGCAATATTATTTTTGCCAATTTCAAAAGCAACTTCATAGTTATAGCCAGCACTAATCGCATCATAAAACCCTTTAGAAAATTTAATCGCTGCATTATCTCGGATAGAAAATTGCATTCCAATTACAGAATCAATGTGCTTAAAAATCGCTTCTGCTTGTTCTTCGGAATAACAAGCATTGAGCAGGACACACTCAATCTTCGCTTTACATAAAGAGAATAACTTTGCTAGTGCATCTGTACGGACTGGTTGGGCATTTCCTGAGTCATCTTGCAAAACTATACCCCCAGGTTGCCCTTGCAATATTACAGCATCTCTTTGAGGCTGCATATCTCCCAAGTTATTATCTACATGAAGACCTTTATTCTTTATACCATGTCCCGAAAAATGTACAATTTGTGGCTTTTCATACAATAAAGCATTCCGCAAGTCATCAATGCTTACTGCCCATTCCGTAATTAATTGAAAATCATCTCCCATTTTATGCCCTCCTAATGCTTTTTTTATTTCCTTCGCTTCCTGATCTAATTCCAAGTGGTCTGTCTTTACAGGATTAGCTGCTAAAAACAAAATCTTTTTCATGGTTTTTACCTCAAAGCTAAACAATCAGCTAAATCAGTTAACCCAATTCGAGTTAAACTTTACTAGGACTTGCGTTGTAGAAAAAAAGAACGTTCTACTGTTGTCCAATCCTCATCCGGTGGAACGGTAACAGGTCGGCCATCCCGATCGCCTTTACCTGTCAATGCCGTAGCTAATAAATCTTCTAAAAGGCTGTCTCCGGTTCGCACGCCTCCCTGTACCAGAGTACCAAAATCCGTTGGGTAAGTTGTCGCAAAAACCTTGAAAATTTCAGTGCCACCCGCTATTGAATCCTGCTCATAAAATGACACAAAGGGAAAATTATCAGGTAAGTAAAGTTGTATCTGTTCACCTTGACGTAAACCAATATCCACCCTTTTACTCGGTTCAAATTGTTGATTTGCCCCTGTAACAGGATAAAGAGGATTCACTCCATAGGTTAAACCAAAGTCGAGAATGCTGATAAAAACGGGGTGTTGATAATGGTTAACAATCTCAAACTTTAAGATATCGCCCTCTCGAAAGACAATTTGACCTCTATCATCTTCTGGTTTAGCTTCTCTCCAATTTCCATCAGATGTCTTTCGCTTGAGGATAAACTCTATTTTATCCTTCAGGCAGCTTTCAGGATTGGGATTTTTCAGCGCTAATGCAAATCGATAACGGGCAATTTTTTCTAAGTTTTCTCTGAGTATCACTGTCGCCTCAGCTTCAGTCAAAGCGCGAGTTGGCATCAGGAGTTGACCATCTTGCCCCACCACTGCCCAAATTGGCTGCTCAATCATTTGCAGTTGAGGTACTGAATCGTCGGGAGTCACCTTTTGTCGGGGAGCGATTATATAAATTCGGGCATCAGCAACTTCACCATTTTGAGTCTGGCGTAACAAGGGTGACTGAGAAATCAAATCAACTGTCTCATTAACAGCTTCTTGATAGTCAGTTTCGGCTTTAAATTCAACTTTGAGACGCATTTCCCCATAGAAATGAGCTTCTTCTATAGCGCGACTTCCTGGGATAATTATATTAGTCTGACTTTCTTTAATAATCTTGGCATCAGAAGTTAATGCTCGAACAGAGGTAATTTTCACCTGACCCAGTTTGGGAGTTTTGTGAGCGATATGATGAATTCCAGAAGGATAAATAGCCCATTGAGAGCCTACAGTTAAGCCGAGAGCCGCACCTGCTGCCAAAGTAACTTGGTTGTTTTTACGCTGCTTAACCGATACAAAACGCATCGGTTGGATTTCCTGAATGTTGAATAACTCCCTATCCCGCGCTCCTTCCATCTGCGGATGCTGTCGAGCCTCATATACTGTGACTGCGGTACTAGCACGTTCAAAAACATCGCGATAGGTCATTCCTGACTGAGCAAAGCGTAATTCTTTGCATAAAAAATACGTTAAAGCACCGTGAGTAACGGAAGTATTCTGTTGCCGCTCTAAGTATTCATAAGAGCTTTCCTTAGCATTACAACCCGCTATCAGGACATATCGCTGACTCATCGGCAACCAGCCACTAGCACCAATCTCGCGCGTTGTTCCTCTAACCTGATTTGCAGCAATAGGCGATGGAGGAAGGTCTTTAATAGAGCGAGTGTCAGGTTCTACTGAACGCACAGCCGCACCAAAGGTATCACGAACAATACCGCCTGAGTGACAGGAATCAAAAATTAGGGTGATGTACGGAGTTTTTTCACTCAGTTGAAGCAACCAAGCATAGAGTTCATCATCTGTAATGTCCCGATTTTTATGAGGGGTGCGTCCACTATCGTAAGGTACGATCGTTTCATCCATACCATCTGGTTTATCTCCCTCACGGTCAGTGATCGAAGAACCATGTCCGCTATAGTGAATTACCACAATGTCGTTGTGGCTGACTTGATTAACTAGAGTCTCTAAAGCAGTTAAAATCCCATCGCGTGTCGCTTGTTCGTCTAACAATTGACTAATTTGTTTTTCGGGAAAACTAAAGTTTGTTTGCAGAATTTCTTTCATAAGCTCGACATCATTTAGGCAACCAGAAAGTTGTTTATTTTGTGGGTAGTTTGGGTACTTGTTGATGCCAATTAGCAATGCCCACTTATTTTTTTTTGTTGATCTATTAGTCATAATTAATCGTTATCTTATTTTACTCTTCACTCTGTTCACTGAGAACTTGTGGCCTATCCAAATGCCACATAGCTCCTCGCATAACTCACTGAATTGAGATTAACAAACTACAAGAACAAGGGTTCTAGCTTTTAGTTTAGTTTTATACCTAGCCCAAAGTACAGGTGGTCACCCCGACTGAGGGTCAGTCGCAAGCTGACCCTTTGGCTAATTCAAAACTCAACTATAGTCATTTCAAATAAGTATGAGACATTTTTTATGCACAATAAGCACGAATAACTTCATCAAGAGATGTGCCAGGAGACGCATACATTTTAGCTCTCTTTAATGCACTAAAATCATGCTCAATATCATTTAAGTCGGGAGAGTATTTTGGTAAAAATATTATCTGATGACCTGCCGACTCAACCAATAGTCTAATGACCGTCTTACGATGAATGGGTGCATTATCCATAATCAATATAGATGGACTTGTTAAATCTGGTAACAAATATAAAGATAACCATCCTTCAAATCCTTCTGCATTCAAACTACCCATAAAGAGCATTGGTGCAATTAAGTCCTTCTTTCCTTTTCTTCTTCCTGCTACTAAATTTTCTCTTTTCCCCCGTTTTCCTGGTCTTTCGCCATAGACTTTCTTTCCTCTTTTTGCCCAGGCATAGACAGAACCTTCAAATTCCTCAAATCCTGACTCATCAATGAATACAAGACTTTTGCTGCCATAAATTTTAATTAATTCTCTGAGATTTCTATAATATTTTATTCTTTATTCTCGATTTCTTTCTTTATAGCGAACTTGTTTTTTTTTTGGTAATTTTCAGTTTTTTTAAGGCATAGCAGATGGCACTCGGTCTGACCCCGAAAGTTCTTGCTCTTTCTACTAATCTTGCTTCCGGATTTTTTTCAACATCTTTTTTGAGTGCTTCCCAATCTAGCTTTCGTTGACGGTGAGTGACCTGAGTTGGTCGAAGGTCTTCCCAACGAGCGATCTATAAATTGTTGCTCTTCCTAACTTAAATATGGCGGCAGCTTTCGTTATACTCCCTCCATTTTCCACATAATTGACTACTTTTTGTCTGAGGTCTAGACTGTAAGCCATTTTTTTCTAATTAACTATTTTTATCGATTTTATCATGATCTTGCCTCTGTCTCACATTTATTTGAAATGACTATAAAAATTAGAAAATTTTTAGTTGACTTATTACTATTAAAATATTTTTTCCCCAATAACAATAAAAAATAATTCAAGCCTCTGCATTTCCTGTTTTGCTCGTACTGTATTTATCCATCTTCCCGCAGCAGACAAATACTTAAAGAGCAAGTACCTTTGCTACCACTGGCACGGATATTTCAATCAATGGCGCTCAATTATCTGCAAGTTCTAACAAAATAAATCGTTTCTGGTTGTATTCAGACATGATATAGAGGACACGGCAGTGCCGTTTCCCTACCCGGATTAATTGTAGGGACACTCTTGCACTCGCAGTGTCCTGGCTGTCGGTAATATTAATTCCGATGGTACGGGATGTGATATGAAACCTCGGCGGTTGCTATAATTCCAAATAATCAAATCAGGATTAAGCGTGTCAGCAGCAAACTATCAACAACAAACGCCTCTATTAGATGCCTTGCGCGATCGCACAAATCACCCACACGCCCCATTTTATGCCCCCGGACACAAAGGCGGACAAGGAATCTCTCAACCCCTAATTGACTTATTCGGTGCGACAGTATTTCGATCGGATTTGCCGGAATTGCCGGAATTAGATAATCTCTTTAACCCAGAAGGTGCAATTGCCGAAGCTCAAGACTTAGCCGCCGCAGCATTTGGAGCCCAATCAACTCGGTTTTTGGCTAACGGTTCGACTTGCGGAATAATCGCCGCCATCTTAGCGACTTGCGGCCCTGGCGATAAAATTATCCTACCTCGAAATATCCACTCCTCGGCAATTTCTGGTTTAATTTTATCCGGTGCAATTCCAATTTTTGTCAATCCAGAGTACAACTCGGATTGGGATATTGCCAACAGCATCACCCCAGAAGCCACAGCCGCAGCATTAGAACAACATCCCGACGCGAAAGCAGTAATGATAGTTTACCCAACCTATCACGGCGTCTGCGGAGATTTGCGGGCGATCGCCCAAATTACCCATCAATACAACATACCGTTATTAGTAGACGAAGCCCACGGCGCCCACTTTAACTTTCATCCAAACTTGCCAGAACCAGCACTATCAGTCGGCGCCGATTTAACAGTACAATCAATCCACAAAACCCTCGGTGCAATGACACAAGCATCGATGCTGCACGTCAAGGGATCTCGCATAGATATCCAAAAATTAAATAGAGCATTGCAGTTAGTACAATCTACCAGTCCGAGTTATATACTATTAGCATCATTAGACGCAGCCCGCCAACAAATCGCACTCCACGGCAAAGAATTAATGGCGGAAACTTTACAGCTAGCAGAAAAAGCGCGATCGCGCATCAGTCTTATTCCCGGCTTATCAGTTTTAGCACCGTTAAATACAGCGGGTTTTGCAGCATTAGACCGCACCAGGCTAACAGTAAAAGTATCAGATTTAGGAATCACAGGATTTATAGCCGATGAAATTATGCACTCTCAACTCGGCGTCACCGCAGAACTTCCCATGCCTCGACATTTAACATTTATTATCAGCTTGGGAAATACAGAATTAGATATTGACAATTTAGTTAAAGCTTGTACTTTTTTAGAAGGAAGAAGGAAGACGGAAGCAGGAAGTTTGGTAACGGATGTAACGGATGTCAGGAAGAAGGAAGAAGTCCGAAAGAAGAAGTCCGAGAGAAGAAGTCCGATGTCCGATGGAAGATTTGCCCAATCTCCCAATCTCCCACTCTCCCCCTCTCCCCCTCTCCTCTCCCCCCGCGAGGCATTCTTTTCCTCAACCGAAACCGTACCTGCAGACAAAGCAGTCGATCGCCTGTGCGCCGAACTCATATGTCCCTACCCCCCAGGAATACCCGTCCTGATGCCCGGTGAAATCATTACCCCAGCAGCCGTTGACTACCTGCAACAAATCCTTGCCGCCGGCGGAAAAATCACAGGTTGTAGCGATAGAAACCTCCAAACTCTCAAGGTTGTGCGACAGTAAATATTAAGGCTTGGGGGAAATTGGGAGAATTTCTACTTCTTCCGCGAGTTCCAACTTCGGTCTTGCTTCACTCAAAAATCAAAAATCAAAAATATAACTATGCTTTGGCCCTACGTCACTCCAGGCATCCCGGATGACTTATTTGAACGTTTACCGGGAATTCCCATGAGTAAGCGAGAAGTCCGACTGCTGTTAATCTCCCACCTGCGGCTGCAAGCAGATTCAGTGGTGTGGGACATCGGTGCAGGTACTGGTACGATCGCCGTAGAAACAGGTTTGCTGTGTCCCAAAGGTCGGATTATTGCCGTCGAAAGGGACGAAGAAGTAGCAAGCTTGATTCGCAGAAACTGCGATCGATTCGAGCTCGACAACGTAGAAGTCATAGAAGGCAGTGCCCCGGAGTGCCTGGAAAACCTGCCCCAACCCCCCCACCGAGTCTGCATCGAAGGAGGTCGCCCCATTAAAGCGATTCTCCAAGAAGTGTGGCGCTACTTGCCACCCCACGGTAGAGTTGTCGCCACAGCATCCAATTTAGAAAATCTTTACGCCCTTTCCGAAGGGTTCGCCGAGTTACAAGTCCGCAACATCGAGGTAGTCCAGTCCGCCGTCAACCGCTTGGAGACTCGCGGCCTCAGTCAAACCTTTGCCGCCGTCAATCCCATATTTATTCTCAGCGGCGAAAAGCTGGATTAGAAGTTAGTTGACAGTTGGCAGTTGACAGTTGACAGTTGACAGTTGACAGTTAACTTTAACCTGGTTCCTCGGCAGATGCTGGGAATACATACCCAATGCCCCATGCCCTATGCCCTATGCCCATTCCTAAATGTAATTCTTAATCTTTTTTAAGTTCACTTAACCTTCATACTTAAGAATAGGGGCCACCATAGCTGGATTGACCACCTGACTTGAGATATTGGATGACCGATGGGGGATGGGGGTTAGTTGTGCAAGGGATCAACTCGTGCTCTAGAAAAATCCAAAATCTCCAATCCAAAATCCAAAATCTAAAATCTAAAATCTAAAATCGAGTGATCCACCGCCGTCTGCAAGAGAAATTCATTTTATGCCTTGGTCTCGTATCCTGAGTGGAATAGTTGCGATCGCCCTTGCTTTGGGAATGATTATTATGGGCGGATGGTACTTCACCGTCGGCTTTGGAGTCATAGTCTACCTAGGCCAATTGGAATATTTTCAATTAGCCAGGGCTAAAGGCATTGCACCCGCTGCCAAAACTACCTTAGCAGTCAGTCAAGGGCTATTAATTACGGCAGCCCTAGCACCGGAACTCGTAGATGCCATGTTCCCCTTAGCGGGAACCTTAATTTGTTTCTACCTGTTATTCCAGCCTAAATTATCGACGATCGCCGATATTGCCTCCTCAGTTTTAGGATTGTTCTACGGCGGTTATTTGCCCAGCTATTGGGTACGGCTGCGAGTCGGCCTCGACCCAGGGAATCTTGCTACAACCCAACTTTCGCAAGCAGTAGCAAGCAATTTGCCGGTTAACATTTACCCGTCCCCGTCTTGGACAAATTCCAGCCACATATCTTTAGGATTGACTTCGCTGCTGCTGGCTTTCTTCTGCATCTGGGCCGCTGACATTGGGGCTTATTTTGTCGGCAAATTCTTCGGGCGCACTAGCCTATCCCACATCAGCCCCAAAAAAACCGTTGAAGGTGCCGTATTTGGAGTTTGCGGCAGCATCGCCGTGGCAGCCGCTGGGTCTTGGTATTTACACTGGCCGGGGTGGCTGTATACTGGGGCTGCTTTTGGTCTGTTGATTGGGGTTGCTAGCCTGTTGGGAGATTTAACTGAGTCGATGATGAAGCGAGACGCCGGCGTTAAGGATTCGGGACAGTTGATCCCCGGTCACGGTGGCATTCTCGATCGCACTGACAGTTATGTTTTTACCGCGCCCTTAGTCTACTATTTTGTGACTTTATTTTTGCCCGCGATCGACTCTTTTTTAATTAATTGGTAATTGGGAATTGGGGATTGGGAATTGGTAATTGGGAATTGGTAATTGGGAATTGGGCATGGGGAATTGGGCATGGGGTATGTATTCCCAGCCTCTACCGAGGAACCAGGTTAAAGTCAACTGTCAACTGTCAACTGTTAACGAACTAAGGCAAAACTGTAATTCCTCCCCGACAAACAATCTCCCCCTGACTCAAAATCAATTCTTCAATCTCAACTTCCGGCCCAAAATCAATTTTAAAACCATTGAAATCACTGCTCTTTAATTCTCCATCCATTTCGATTTCTGGTGATTCAAACATCAATTCGCGACCGCTGGCTATCCGCAGACCCGTCCGCAATACCAAAGGAATTTGCCTACCGCCAGCGCGCAAAATTGCAGCCGAAAGCGTCAACAAACCCGCCTCAATTGCAATCTGCGAATTTTGCAACTTCAGCGACTGTTCCCTATCTGTCAGTAGCAGCATTGGCAGCAAAAATTCGCTTAAAGCATCAGCCAGCAAAGGCGCTTTCAGCGACGCATTCAAATCCGCTTGGCTAAGCCTCAAAACGCCTGCCACGGGAACAGATTCCAGAAGGCGTAGGGGTTGGCCTTTGAGAGCTTGACCGAGGTTGATGCGAATGCCACAGCCCTCTATGGCAACTTCAGTTAGGTGTAGTCCTTTATACACAGCACCGCGAGCGACAGCCGTGACTTTGGGGATCGCACCGCTGAAGATTTGTCGATCGCTCCCCTCAATTTTCACCTTCAACTCGTCCACCTGCTGAACTTGCGATCGCAGCCACAACTGCACAGCCGGAGACAGCACTGCGCTCGCGATCCGGCTGCCTGGACTCGCCGAAGGTCTCCTGGGTTCCTCGCCGAGATTAACAGTCCCACCACAGCCACCAGCGGTATCTGTATTGTCAAATTGAAGAGAGTTTCGATCGACAGTCATAAACAATTTCAGAATATAAACCTTAATATTCAAGCACATAAATTTAACTAGAACTTGCACATCCAGCCTCAAAAACCCGGTTTTTACACAAATATACGGCTATCAACCTCTGATTTTCGTGAGAAACCGGGTTGATGAACACAAGTCCGATTAACTCCAAAATCAAGCATCAATCTGGCATCAGCAACGCCAGAAGCAGAAAAATTCTCAGCTTTCTCCCCTTGGGATATTGGGGTAATTCACGAGTTGTGCGATCCCGATGAAAAATTCGCGATCGAGCGTATAAATTTAACCAGGAGTACGGGATTTATGGTAGTGTTGGTTTATGGTCGGGTCAGACCCACACCTTTCAAACCAGCCGCAAACCAACGGTGCAAACCTGTGCCTGCCGCGAGTCTTTTCGTCGTAGTTTTTGCACAGCATTCAGGGTAATGCCATCAGGACAATCTGCACCGGGCACAAGGACAATCTGCACTCTTGCCGGGCGTCCTGTAATAATTGGTCAGCATTATAATTTATTCCCAACCAGGAATTGAGCATTGCTAGTACGGTTAATCAATTAACCGTGTCGTGTTTCCTCCCCACCGTTCGCTCGTTGGGGATTTCCACACTCCCGTCATGTCTGATGAAAGGCTGCAAAAAATCCTCGCCCAGTGGGGCATTGCCTCTCGCCGTCTTGCAGAACAGATGATTGTAGCTGGACGAGTCCGAGTTAATGGCAATATTGTTCGCTTAGGAGAAAAAGCGAATCCCGATCGCGATCTCATCCAAGTCGATGGAGTTCCGGTGAAACCAACGGATCGACCCGCAAAGGTCTATCTGTTGCTCAACAAACCGGCAGGCGTAGTTTCTACTTGCAGCGATCCAAGAGCCCGATCGAAAGTTCTCGACTTGCTGCCACCCCAACTGCGCTCCGGTCAAGGCATCCACCCCGTAGGACGCTTAGATGCAGATTCCACCGGCGCCCTCTTGCTCACCAATGATGGTAAGCTGACATTTTGTTTGACCCATCCGCGTCACTTGATCGCCAAAACTTATCAGGTTTGGGTGAGCGGCGATCCCCCGGAACCCATACTACAAACGTGGCGTCAGGGCATCATCTTGTCCGGCAGAAAAACTTTGCCCGCGAAAGTTAAAGTTCTCGATCGCGCGCGAGACCAAACTCTGTTAGAAGTCATTCTATCAGAAGGCAGAAACCGACAGATTCGGCGAACGGCCGAACAGTTGGGATATCCCGTGGTGCGCCTGCACCGCACAGCCATCGGCCCGATTCAATTGCAGCGGCCCGGTTCGCCAATATTGCCACCCGGCTGCTGCCGACCCCTAGAAGATGCGGAAATTATTTATTTATGGAATCTAGTCAACCTAACATCAATAAGCGTGCCAGTAAATTCCCAGGAGCACAGCATATGACAAAGAATTTATTGTTTTTATTCTTCAAAACCACTAAGCAGAAACTGCACTCCCAAGAGCCAGAAACAGCTCAGAAGAAGCTAGCGGAAATAGGAACTCAACTCCGCCAGTACCGCGAACAGCAGTCGATTTGTTTGGACAAAGTAGCCGTGGTAACAATGATTCGGCGGAATCTGCTGCAAGCCATCGAGGACGGTCAACTCGACCAACTTCCCGAACCCGTCTACACTCAGGGTTTGATCAAGCGCTACGCTGAAGCAATGGGTTTGGACGGAACTCAGTTTGCCGACTTTTTCCCGATCGAACCGCCACCCCGATCGAGAACCAAGCTATCCTGGCAAGATGGGCCTCAGTTGCGGCCGATGCACCTCTACCTCTTTTACACATTTCTAATTATCTGTTCGGTCAATGTCTTATCTCAGTTGATGAGTGGTTCTGTTACCGCAAAAAACGGTGCGGGAGCCGAAGAACTAGCGCTTGGGCAGCAAGAACAAGCCCGTTTAGCTGGTGGGGCATCGAGTTCCTCACAAAATCAGAAACCGGATAGTTACGAGGCTCTAGAAGCAGTAAGAACCGGTCAAAATTTAAATAAACCTGGCAATAAACCAGTGATGGTTAACGTCACTTTTAAAGCAGAATCATGGATGCAGGTTGAAGTCGATGGTAAAACAGAGTTTGAGGGAACTTTGCCGACCGGGACTGTTCGCACCTGGGGGGCTCAAAAGCAATTGGTAGTGGTAGCAGGTAACGCCGGCGGGGTAATGGTTGCCGTTAATAACGGACAAGCCGAACCACTCGGAGATCCTGGAGTCGCCAAAGAAGTTGTTTTTAAAGCAAACGAACTCAAGCCTTCAGCACCGCCCAAGAATGAAGGTTGAGTGTTAATTGGTAATTGTTAATGGGTAATCAATAGGTAATAGCGGGCAGTCCACAGATTTTAATGAGAATGTCGGTCTTTATTGACTTCTTACCCATTACCAACTACCCATTACCAACTACCCCTTCTATATTTTCAATGTTTATTAGGAGCGCGCCCGGAGATGTAAGTCATAGTTTTGAGCCGATCGCGCACTTCCCAATTCAAAGCTTCGGGTCGATACCTCCAGCCCCAATTTCCCTCTGGTTTACCCGGAAAATTCATCCGCGCGTCAGTATCTAAACCCAACAAATCTTGAAACGGCACAATTGCCATATTAGCAATAGAAATCCAGCCCATGCGGATTAAAGACCAGTGAATTCCTTGGGGATCGATGCAGCCCAAATAACGCAAAACCTCGTCTCTTTCGTAGTTTTGCAGTTGATTGAACCAGCCGACAGTCGTGTCGTTGTCGTGGGTACCGGTGTAAACTACGCAGTTGCGATCGTAGTTGAAAGGCAAAAAAGGATCGCCAGGGCCCGCGCCAAAAGCAAACTGCAAAATCTTCATTCCTGGAAACTCGTATCGATCGCGCAAAGCTTCCACTTCTGGAGTAATTACCCCTAAATCTTCAGCGATAATCGGCAAGTTGCCAAACTTCTCGTTAATTAGATCCAACAAAGCTGTTCCCGGCGCTTTAATCCACTCTCCCTCGATCGCAGTTTCTTGTCCGCGCTTCACCGCCCAGTAAGCGTCAAATCCTCGAAAGTGGTCGATCCGAGTCACGTCTACATAAGAGAAAATCGCTTCAAAACGCTGCACCCACCAGTCGAAATTAGTTGCTTGCAACTTCTCCCAATTGTATACGGGGTTGCCCCACAATTGACCTGTATTGCTGAAGTAATCTGGGGGAACTCCTGCCATTAAAGCTGGTTCTCCGCTGGCTTCATCCAAGCAAAATATTTCTGGATGAGACCATACATCGGCGCTATCGTGAGCTACATAAATCGGAATATCGCCAATAATTTTAATGTCCCGCATATTAGCATAGCGTTTCAACTCCGTCCACTGGCGAAAAAACTCAAACTGAACGTATTTGTAGTAATAAATCTCAGCATTTAGCTGCTGACGCCACTTCTCTACTGACTCTGGTTTTCGACGGGCAATTTCTGGTTCCCAATTGTTCCAGCTAACACCGCCAAAGTGATCTTTTAGTGCCATAAATAAGGCGTAATCTTCCAGCCAATTCTCTTTGCTTTGGCAAAAACCTGAGAATTCTTTTTGCTGGATCGGGGATGCTTTGGCTTTGAAGTTTTCGCAAGCTTTTTTGAGCAAAGGCACTTTCAGCGCGATCGCTCGATCGAAGTCTACATAATCCAGCGGAAATTCGGGCAAATTAGCGAAGTCTTCATCTCCGAGCAATTGCTGGTCCCGCAGCAGTTCTGGGTTGATCAGCAGCGGGTTTCCCGCCATTGCTGAATAGCACGAATAAGGAGAATTGCCGTATCCTGTCGGCCCCAGCGGCAATACCTGCCAGTATTGCTGGTCGCTCTCTACTAAAAAGTCAATAAAGCGATATGCTTCTATTCCCATGTCTCCAATGCCAAATCGACTGGGAAAGGACGTGGGGTGGAGTAAAAGGCCACTCGATCGGGGAAAAAGCATAATCTATCTAAAGATATAGGAATTTAACATTGACAATTTGACCTATCTTCCCTACTAATTAAACTTCGTAGTCTTGAGGGAGATTCTCAGGGCAAATTCTTTTGTGATTGTCTCATATTTTCTGCGATAACGTGCTTACCAAATATTTTTATAACACTCTACTCACAAGTCCTGAGTAGAAAGGAAAACATCACAATCTGAAGTTATGCGATCGCCCTGCTTTCACAGCTAGGTTTTTTTACCCAGACTCGTTTGCTGCAACAAAGTATTTTGCTTGAGCGTACCCGGTTTCTGCTTAATCTTTAAATATACTTTTCTTTTGTTTTCGCCCCCTCTCTCTGCAGTCGTAAATTGCCCGCCAACAATCAGCCATCACTTAAGCAGAGCCAATGCACAAATTAGCCGGCTGTTTTGTATCTCAAAAAACAGCCGGCTGCGAAATTACTGGTGATAATGCTTAGTTCACGCTTGCTTGTTCAACAATTTCTGCACTTGTTTGAGAGCTATAGCGCCGACGTTGTAAGCAGCCCAGCCGCCCGCCAACAATACGGGCATCAATACTATTAGTATGCGGAAGTCAAAATCCATGAGTTCTCCTCCTAAAGTTTTTTAACAAATTCTCATAATCTATTTGTATCTCATTTTGTCGCCATTCTCCTGACTCTTTAACCAAATATTCGGGATACACAGGAGGACATCGCTCCGCAAGAATTGAGAGCGAAAGCGAAACTCCTAGGCGGGCGATCGGTCTTCGCTGTACCAATTATCCCACAATCTGTTTAGCAATCCCTTCCACCACCTTAGTTAGAGGGTCGTTAGGGAAGTGCAGCGCAAACACCCCCTTGCTGGCGAGCAGCATCATCTTGTCGCTGTGGGGCAGTACCCCTGCCACTGGGATTTTGTAAATACTCTCTACTTGCTGCTTCAAATCCTCGAAATCCAGCGATTCTGGGGCTTTATTAATCGTCATCAAAATCTTGGGAACTTCTAATTTGCGGGCCACATCTACTGTGACAGCCGTTCCCTGAAAATCTTGCTGATCCGGACGCAGAATCAGCAGCAGGATGTCGGAAATGGTGATGCTGAGGAGGGTTTCTTCGTTGAGTCCCGGGTGCGTGTCTATAAATAGGTAGTCTAAGTTCAAAACCTCGATCAGTTCTTGAAAGCCGTCGGTAAGCAGTCCCACATCGTAGCCTTCCCGCAAAACTCGCGCTATCTCCCCTGCTTTAATGCTCGAAGGAATCAGGTAGAGGCTGCCGTTACTGGCTAATTTTGGCAGTAGCGAACTCACATTGTAGGCCGTATCCGCGATCGGACACCGGCCCCACAGGTAATCGTTCAGGCAGCGATCCATGTTGCTCTCGCTGAAACCGAACAGCACGTGAATCCCCGGTGATTGAATGTCTGTGTCCACAATGGCGACCCGATTTCCGCTGCGAGCGATAATAGATGCCAGGTTTGCTGTCGTGTTCGATTTGCCAGTTCCGCCCCGGTAAGAGTGGACAGAGATGATTTTGGACATGATCTGCGTATTAGGGTAAGAAACGGGGAGAACCCATTATGATGCAATTCTCGATGATGCAGTCGAGTTGTCTGTCATTCTTCCTTGCCCCCCAAATCCTCCTTATCTGTTAAACTATCAATTTTTTCATCTTTTATCATCTTTTGGGCGCCCCTGCGCTGCCGCATCTGTTTGGCTTTGGTTTGCAAATCGCTGAACTCGTCATCATGTTTAGTTTCGGCTGAACTAGCACCACAACGGGTATCGTTCGGGACACCCGTTGGAGAACCGCTTTCCGATTCAGTCACGGCGGCGCGCTGCTTCTGCTGTTTGGCTTTTTCCTGCAACTGAGCTAGGTATTCGTCTGTTTGACTTTCGACCTTGGGAAGCTCTGGGGTAATGGCAATTATTTCTTGGGGTTCGGAAGGTGCTTTTTCAGAGGTTTCTTGTTTGCTAATCCTCAGTTTATCTTTCTTTTGCTGCAATTCTTTAAAGAAATCAGATTCTGTGATTTCTGCGACTTGCTGTTCTTTTTTGGCTTGGTCTATTTCGATTTTGAAGACTTGTTTAACTCGATCGCTAATTGCTTTCCCGTATCCGGCTTTATTAAATCTTTCTGCTGATACAATGCTACCGCCAGTTAAGATTAATGCTAAGGCTGGCGCTGCTACAGGTACCCACCCTCCTAAGAGAAAAATCCCAAAACTAATCGCGCAGCACCCGGACAGCAGTGCTGCGAATGTCACTGTCAACTTCGCTGGGTGAGCCATCCGCGATGCCAACGTTCCTCCGACAATTGACCATGCCGAAATCCACAGGATTTCTGCCCATTCCGGCCAAAACCACAACATCGGTCTGTTGTCTAAAACGGCACTCAAAATTTGGCTGACTACTTGTGCGTGTGCCACGATACCAGGCATGAATTGGTTGCTTTGCTGTCGCCCACTGTAAGGAGTATAAAAGAAATCTTTAACGGTTTCTGTGGTGTAACCGATGAGCACTATTTTATCTTTAACTAAATTCGGGTCAACTTTCCCTTCTAAAACATCGGTGATTCTGACTTGGTTTGCGACTTGCTGCTTGGAACGATAGTTAATTAATATTTGATATCCCCTGACATCGGCATTTTTGTATCCTCCGTCATTGCTTGCTAGTTGTTTTAATTGGGTTTTTCCCAGCCATAAAGATTGATCGGGGGCGAGTTTGGGAGAGATTTTTTGCCCTTGCAGGTAGCGGAGTGCTAGCTGGAGGTTGAAGGAATATAAAACTTGAGAATCGTCATTGCAAAGATGTTTTTGGGCCGAGGAGTTGCCCTCAATGGTCGGCGGTTTCATAAATAATAAAGCCCTGCGGAGTATGCCACCCGGATCGACTCCGAAATCTGCAAATCCGACCCGGTTTTCTGGCAGCCCCGGCGCAGGTGGAGAACCTGGATTGTCGGGGTTCCCGTCGGTGACTAAACATACCCCGATAATGCGACCGCTTTTTTGTAAAATTTTAGTTAATTCCTGGCGCCCGTCTCCTAATGGTACGTCTCGCAGTACATCTAAACCGATGACTGCCGGCTGCATTTTGTCGAGTTTTTGTAAGATTTCAGCTATTTTGCGATCGGATATTGGCCACTCTTTCAGTTTCTGAATGTCTGCTTCGGTAATCCCCACAACTAGCAAACGCGAGTCTGGCTGTTCATCGGGACGCCACCTCACCATTTGGTCGTAAACGCTTAATTCTACTGGTTCGAGTATTCCTAGCTGTCTGGCCCCCATCAAGGATAATGTTACTGCCGCGCTGGCAAGTAATACAGACTTAGCCAATGCTAGTGATGGTTTATACATTTGACTCAATTGAGCCACTGTCGATCGAATGTTGTTAGATATTTTACTCATTATCCCAGCATAAAAGTTTGACTCGTTTCTGGAACAGCAGTTGTTTCACATTTTCCGCCTGCTGGAGGCTTCCTCCATCTTAGAACACTCGGAAACTGCGGCCACTTTGTTACAAAAATTTACAGTACATCGCAAGCAACTGTATCCAATTATACTTGTGGCATAGGCAACCTGATTTTTCCGACAGAGAATCCCCTTGCCGCTCGAATTAATAAATGTTATTGATGATATGTCAAGGTATAAATTGTGTATCTGCGCCCTCGACTAGCAGCTCAAAAATATTTGTCGCCATCAGCCAATGCCTGTGTTTGAAATTATAGTGAAAGGTACAACAAAATGAAACGTTTTCTACATCGGGCTACACTTGCGGTCGGCGTATCTGCGATCGCAGCTACCGTACCCAGTTCACTTACACCGATGCGCGCACAATCTCAGCCGCTTTTACTGAGTCAAAATGTTAATTTCAAGCCTCCCGACGTAACAGCCCCGGCCGGCCGACAGGGAGGGACACATCGTGGCAACAAGCTTTGTCCAGCGGGTTTATCTATTACTCCTTTAGTGCCTCCAACTAATATCGGTTTAACCCTAACAGATTCTCCCACAATTTTTGTCTATATTCCTAACACCTCGCCCGAAATAGAGTTTACTTTGCTCAACGAAAAGGAGGACAAAGTGGTCTACGAAAAAACCTTTAAACTAGACAAATCCGGGATTGTTGGAGTTAGTATTCCGGCTACCGTGGACAACAACAAATCCCTTGAAGTTGGTAAGCGATACGTATGGTCATTTTCGCTAGTTTGCGACCCCGAAGACCGAGCTGCAGATTTAGTTGTTAAAGGGTTCGTGCAGCGAATTGAACCGCAGGCAACTCTCAAGAGCGAGTTGGCAAATCCCGACCCGATGACTAGGCTCAACGTTTATGCTCAAAATGGGATTTGGTACGAAACTATCGCTACTTTAGCCCAAATGCGGCGTCAAACACCGGGGGATGTGAAGCTGACAGCTAAGTGGACGCAATTATTGCAGTCCCAAGGACTGGAATCTGTTGCAGCTCAACCACTGGTTGCGCCTCTTTAAATCTCGCTATTTCGGGAAATTTTATCGGTCTGTCGATGGCGATGTGAAAATCGACCCATTTACTCGATCGCGCCCGGAGCTAAAACTCCGGGTTAACATTAGAGATACGCTCTATAAATATTTCTACAAGTTGGTGGAAAAATGAAACGTTTTATAAATTTTACTGCACTGGCGATGACTGTATTGGCGATCGCCGTTACTCTCCCCAGTTTGCTGACACCGATGCAGGCTGTGCCTGCACCCATGCTGCTGAGTCAGAATGTTAATTTCAAACCCCCAGATGTAACAGCCCCCGACAACAGGCAAGGGGGGACGCATCGAGGCTGTAAGTTACGGGATGGTTTATTCATTACTCCCTTAATACCTGAAAGCAATATTGGCTTAACGCTAACAGATTCGCCCACATTTTTTGTATATGTTTCTCAACCGGCGGCTCAAGTAGAGTTTATTTTGCTAAATGCAGATGAATCCGAAGTAGTCTACGAAACTACTTTAAAAAATGACAAAGCCGGAATTGTTGGAGTTAGCCTTTCTGAGAAAGACAAGACAAAAAATATTGAGGTTGGTAAACGATATGTGTGGTCGTTTGCACTAGCCTGCGATCCTCTGGAGCGTTCGGGAGATTATATTGTTAAAGGATGGATGCAGCGAATTGAACCCCAGGCAAATCTCAAGAACGATTTGGCAAATCCCGATCCCATGGCTAAGGTGATTGCTTATGCTAAAAATGGGATTTGGTACGAGACTCTTGCGACTCTAGCCGAAATGCGGCGCCGCGCACCCGATGATTCGCGACTGACGACCGAGTGGACGCAATTGTTGCAGTCCCAAGGACTAGAATCGATTGCCACTCAGCCGGTAGTTCAGTCTTTTGAATAACGACTCTTGACCAATCACTGCTGAGTGTTTGCATAGTCAATTCTTCAATGATTCAATCCAGTGACCGAAAGCAGCCAGGGTACAAGCCCCCGTCTTTATCCTGGCATCACCA
>NZ_JAUBPI010000024.1:56839-78688 GCF_036700645.1 Microcoleus sp. S36b_A4
TCCCCGGATTCATCAGTGATATCGCTTTCTTCAATTCTCAACTTCTTCAATTCTTCAATCCCAAATCTAAAATCTAAAATCTAAAATCGATTGATGGCTAATAACTTTCCGACAATTCTAGCTCTTGATTTTGATGGTGTGATTTGTGACGGACTAATCGAATATTTCCAAACCGCTTGGCGTACCTACTGTCAAATCTGGAAACCAGTCGAAACAGTACCAGATCCAGATTTAGCTTTGAGTTTTTACCGAGTGCGGCCCGCCATCGAAACTGGTTGGGAAATGCCGCTGCTAATCCGCGCACTACTCACAGGAATTTCCCCAGAGCGAATTTTGCTAGAGTGGCCCAATATAGTACCGTATTTGTTGACCGAAAATAATTTGAAAGCGCAGTCTGTCGGCGCTATGTTAGACGGATTGCGCGATAATTGGATTGCTGAGGATTTAGCAGGGTGGCTGTCTTTGCACCGCTTTTATCCAGGGGTTGCCGATCGCTTGCACTCGTTGCAGGAGAGTTCGGTGAAAGTGGCGATCGTCACTACAAAGGAAGGTCGTTTTGTGCGAGAACTTTTGCAGCTAGCAGGGGTACAAATGCCGTCAGAGTTGATTTTTGGTAAGGAATACAACAAGCCTAAACACCAAATTTTGCGGGAATTTTTGGCAGCCTCTGGTAATGATTCGACTATTTGGTTTGTGGAAGACCGGTTAAAAACTTTGCTGTCGGTGAAGCAGCAGCCGGATTTATCTCAGGTGAGGTTATTTTTGGCTGATTGGGGTTACAATACTTTGCCCGAACGGGAATCTGTGGCTCAAAATCCACCAGTTCAATTGCTTTCTCTGTCCCAGTTTGCCGGAGATTTTGCCGATTGGCTGCCGATCGACTGTTGATGTTAGATTGGTTTACAGTGGTGATTTTTTTCGCTTTTCAGAGTCAAAAAAAAAATCACAAAATTTTACATCTTTTTTGTTGACTTTTGCGGCGTAGACATGGTATTTTAATATAATGGGATGGTGGCAAAAATAATATTTTTGCCACCATCCCATTATAAGATAAATATAACAGAAATCCCTCAAAAAAGCAAGAATCTCGACAAAAAAAATGTTTTTTTTTTTAGACTATTCCAGGTACTCTTGACCTCAAAAACCGGGTTTTTTTACTATTTCTGCGGGCTGGTACGAAGTATTTTAGTTGCTCAAACCGCGTGTATGACAAAAAAACAAGCTTCGGCACTAAAAAATTGAAAAGTATTTTGATAATTTCTCCGCTTGAAAGCTTTCTAATATTGAGACTTAAAACCAATGCTCGATTTAACTAAAGCAGCCAAGGCAATGCAGGGAATGAGCCAACATTTGAATGTGGAAGCTCACGCGGCTCGCCAACGTTTGGAAGTGGCTCAGAATTTGCTGGTAAAGGCTGCAACGGAACAGGAAAAACTGGTGGAATTGCAAGAGAGTTGGCGCGATCGCACTTTATTCAATGCTGCCACGCCGATCGAGCCCTTGGACGATCGCACCTACATCACCGCACCCCCCGCCTCTCACACAGTCTTTGCCACAGACGGATCGCAAATTTCCCCCAACCATCACGAAATAGCTTACTGCTACCTCCTAAACGTCGGCACAGTCATGCTGCACTACGGCCAAAGCCGTCACCCAGTTTTAGACAGCGTGCCGGAGGTTTTCTACAAACCCGAAGACTTGTACGGTTCGCGACAGTGGGGAATTAGAACCGAAGAATGGATGGGATATCGGCGCGCAGTTTCCGAAGCAATTGCCTTAGCAGAAATGGGCTGCAATTGGGCAAAAGTTAACGACAATAAATTGCCCGCGCCAGCTTTAGCCATGGTAGACGGTTCCCTGATTTATTGGTTTTTGGAACAGTTACCCAGCGAAGCGCGCGATCAAATTTTGCTACCAATTTTAGAATCTTGGGACAAGTTGCGTTTAGCAGGAATTCCGCTGTTAGGATACTTAAGCGCTTCTCGCAGCAGTGAAAGCTTATCTTTTTTGCGGTTTGAAGCTTGCACCCACGAAGTACCAGACTGCATGACAAATTGCCCGAACGTCGGATTTGCCGCCACAATTTCTTTCGCCGAAAAAGCACCTTGTCAAGAATTTGAACCCTTGCGGGATGCCATTTTGTGGGCAACAATCCTGTCACCGGGACAAAGAAGCCCTTTGTGGAAATCCCAAGCTCGAATTTTAGATTTGTATGGTGTTAATTCCGTCTATTTCTGTTACGTTCACGTTGGCACAGAAATTGCTAGAATAGAAGTGCCGGAATGGGTAGCACAAGATACAGCACAGCTAGATTTAGCATTAGGAATGATGCTGGCTCAAGTACACAAAGGCGGCGGGTATCCGGTGACGCTAGCAGAAGCTCATAATCAAGCGGTAGTCACGGGGGGCGATCGAACTCGCTTTTTCGCTTTGTTAGAGCAGCAAATGATTAAAGCCGGCTTAAAAAATGTCGGAATTTCTTATAAGGAAACACGGAAGCGCGGCAGTATTGCTTAAAGTAATAAGTAGAGTAATCTTGGACGCAGAAACCGGGTTTTTAGGGAAATACTGCATTTAAGCCTTTAACACAGAGAAAAAACCCGGTTTCTTTGGTATTGATGCGTAAGTTATGTAGAGTTAAAATCAAGTTAAAAATGTTATATGCCAATAGAACTAATTATCTTAATTGCTTCGTTACTTGTATCTTGGCTAGTCTTTAATTGGGCTTTTAAAGTATTGAAAGCCAGCATCGGGACAGCGATTGGTTTAGCAGCAATTGTGCTGACGATGCAGTTATTGTTTGGCATCGGCCCAAATCAGCTTTTCCAACATATAATTCACTTGCCGGAAACCCTGGGAAAAATGATTTCGGGCAAGTGATCCGATTTTAGATTTGCGATTTTAGATTTTAGATTCTTTGAGATACCCGAATTCTTGAAGAAGTCGGGTATTTGGGTATTCGGATAATTTTCCCTCTTATCGATAATTCATCCGTGTATCCGTGTCAAAATCCGTGTCGTGCCTTCCTTCAGATATTAACTTCCCAGCATTTGCAACTTGTACAAACTGGCATACAACCCTTCTAGCTGCAACAACTCTTCGTGGCTGCCCGACTCTACTAACTGCCCGCGTTTGAGCACTAAAATACGATCGACATTTCGGATAGTCGAGAGCCTGTGGGCAATAATTATCGCCGTTCTGTCCGCCATCAAACGCTCTAGAGCTTCTTGAATTAAAGCTTCCGTCCCCACATCCAAACTAGCAGTTGCCTCGTCTAGAACTAAGATACTGGGATTGCGGATGGCCGCGCGAGCAAACGCTAATAATTGCTTTTGTCCCCCCGAAAGATTGGTTCCCCGTTCCCGCAATTGCGTGTCATAACCTTGAGGCAACTGTTCGATTAAACGGGCAACATTTGTCTTTTCTGCTGCTGCTTGAATTTCCTCAATCGAGTAACTTTCTCCCAGGCTGATATTGCTCTTCACGTCACCAGCAAATAGAAAGCCATCTTGGATAATCACGCCTATGTGCCTGCGTAACTCTGCTTGAGGCAAATCCCGAATATCCACATGATTAACCAGAATCCGTCCTCGGCTAGGTTCGTAAAGGCGACAGAGAAGACGGATAATCGAACTTTTGCCCGCACCCGTGGGGCCAACTAATGCTACTTTTTCGCCGGATTTGATGGTGAAATTGAGGTTTTGCAGGACATATTCGTCTTGTTTGTAAGCAAACCACACGTTGTCAAATTGGATTTCTCCCGATTCTGAATTCTGGGATTTAGCATTTTCTCCCCCCCGAAGCTTGGGGGGGTTGGCGGGGGGTGATTGGGGATTGTTAGGCACTAAACGATATTCTGAACTTGCTGGATTTTGATGATTATCTGCCAATTCTCGATCGAACGGAGACAAGTTGTAAGCCGTTGCCTCTGGATGTCCAGTTATAAACAACGGTGAATAACCTGCCCTTCTTCCTTCTTCCCTCTTCCCTCTTCCTTCTTCCTTCTTCTCTCTTCCTTCTTCCTTCTTCCCGCTAGTTGGATCTTTAATTTCGATCGGTTCGTTGAGAATATCGCTAATGCGTTCTACAGCGGTAAATCCTGCCTGAATTGCAGTGAATTTCTCAGCAAATTGCCGCAGCGGATCGAAGAGACGCTGAGCAAATAAAATGAATGCCGAGAGAGTACCGAAGTTAAGATTACCAGCTAAAACCCTTTGACCGCCCATCCACAAAACTGCTGCAATCGCCACTAAAGCAATCCATTCTAATGTCGCAGATACGGCTGAGTCGTAAAATATAGTTTTGTCAACTGCTTTAATGTAGCGTTTATTGGTGACGCGAAACAATTGGGAGTTGAATCTTTCGCGGCGGAATAGCTGCACTACCCCAATACCAGTCAGGTTTTCTTGCAGTTGGGCGTTTAGTTCGGAAAGTTCTTCTCTGGTATTGTAATTTGCTATGCGATATTGGTACTGGAAATAAATGATGACTGCGGTAATTGGTATCATCATCAGGACCAACATTAAAGCTAGTTGCCACTGCATGGTAAACATGAAAATGGCAATTACTAAAATTGAAAATAAATCGCTGACAATGCCGATCGCCCCTGAAGAGAAAACCTCTCCCAAAGCTTCCACATCGCTGGTGAGGCGAGTCATCAGTTTACCGACAGGAGTGCGATCGAAAAATCTCACTGCTAGCGATGTGACGTGGGCGAACAAATCATTTCTAATATCTGTAGTAATTATTTGCCCTACTTTCGTGACTAAATAGCCTTGAAGTGATTGCAGTGCTAATCTAAGTGTTATAGTTAGCATGAGCAAAATAGCCAAAATATTCAAGGCAGCAGATAAAGGCACTCCCCGCAAGAATTCGTAGGTAGGTTCCGAGCGAATTACCGAAATTGCCTGTCCGATGAGAATGGGTTGAATTGCTCCTGAGACTGCTAGCGGTACTAATAGTGCGATCGAAATAATCAGCAAGCGTTTGCTGCGGGTTGCATAAGATGCCAACCTCATGAATAACCGCCAGTCTGTTTCCTGGCCGGATTTGTTTTTGGTGTCTGCTACTGGTGAGGAAAGGGTCATCCGATTTTAGATTTTAGATTTTAGATTGCAGAAGCTATTATGCTGCTAAATTCGGCGGCTTTTTGTGAGGATATCGAGCTTTTTTTTCGCTGCGCGGCTTGTAGGGCGGGCGGGCGAGATCAGTTCGCTCAGCTTTGAGCAAAAAAGCTGTACAATATATCCAACTAATAATTGTAGCAAATAGAGTCAGTCAAATGAGGAAATATTGTGCAGATCCAGCAAATTATCCAACCTGACAGCGCTCTGTCACCCGTATTTATTACAACAGCGGATACCCGCTACTTGCCACTTTATGCCTTTAGACATAGAGTTGGCCACTGGTTTTATTTGCTGGTCAAATGCTGGGTTTTCAAAATGCAGTTCACTGCATTGAAGAAATTGATTTTACATTTCACCGTCGTCCCAATGAAAGTGTATTAGCCTTTTTGGGTATAACTTATGCAAGAAATAGAGACAGCCAGATTGTATCTGAGACAATTTAGGCCAGAGGACTTAGACGATCTGTACCGCATCTACAGCGATCCGGAAACAATGAAATACCTCACAGGAGTTAGAACGAGAGAAGCAACAGAAATTGCCATTCATACCATGCTCAAACGTTGGGAACAAAACAACTTCGGAATGTGGGCTTTAGTACATAAAATAGACTGTAAAATGATTGGTCGCTGCGGACTGGCTTTTCTGGATCAGACACCGGAAGTTGAGCTGGGCTATGCGCTAGACAAAGTTTATTGGAATCAAGGATTGGCGACAGAAGCATCTTTTGCTAGTCTCAACTATGGATTTAAAATATTAAAGTTGGAGAGAATAGTTGCGATCGCCCGCCCAGAAAATATCGCCTCCCAGCGGGTGATACAGAAAGTTGGCATGAAATATGAAAAAAATGCTCATTACTACGAAACAGATGTAGTATATTATTCTATCTCGCGAGAAACTTACCAGTCAAAAGTATTTTTGTAAGGTGTGCATTGCACACCTTACTGCATTAAAATTACTCACATTGCAAATTGGAATTATTGTCGGCTGACAACTACGAAGTTCTTTGCAATTGCTTGTTAACTTTTTGAATTTTCTTAGCAAAATACTCTTGTCTGTGTCCCAATCTTTTAGCCACGTCCAACCCTTTTTGATAGGATTCCAAAGCTTTATCGTAAGCCTTCATCTCTTGATAAACTTGACCGAGATTGTCGTAAGCGTTCATCAATCCGTAGAAATTGTAAGCCCGCTCTTCTAACAGCAACTGCATTTGATAAATCCGCAAAGTAGGCTCCCACTGCTTTTGCGATCGATAAAGTAATGCTAATTTATCCAAAGCTTCGCTAGCTTGGGCATACTGTTGAATGGGGACGGCTAAATTGTAGGCTTCCTGATAGTATTGAGCGGCTAAATTGATTTGACCTATGGTTTGGTAATCACTGGCGATCGCAATTTTGAGCGGTGGTATAGCGCTGGGATTTTGTAAGTTAAGATACACTGATGCTAGTTTTTCCCTAGCTGCGATCGCCTTTAGGGGTTGTTTCGACTGCTGGTAAACGTAGGCCAACTGTCTGAGAGTATCTACCTCAGTTGGAGGAGTTACAGGCTGTGGTGGCGCACCGTTTCCCGCAACTACAGCAGAAGTTGCCACAGCAGAATTAGCAGCAAATAAATCGCGGTTTTCCTGAATTAAAGTTGCCAATTCCTCATACACGGGAGCCGCTTTATCGTAACTCAACCAATTGATATGAATAAGCCCGATCGCCTTCAAAATCTGACCTTGAGCCAATATATCTTGGTTTTGGCGCGCATTTTCGAGAATTTCTTGGTAAACTTCTACAGTCGGGCCTTTAGCGCGCACCTGCTGAAAAGCCGCAGCGAAGGCGGGAAGCAACTCAGTATTAAGTGGTACTTGAGATTTGACTTGTTTTTGAATTGCTTGCAACCGTTTAGTAATAAGCTGTAGTTCGAGGTTTTTACCGTTACTCCAAGCAACACTTCCCACCCGACTCAAAGCAGCAATTTCCGCCGCCGGGCCCAGATACCTCCGCAGCCGCAATTCTCGGAACCAAATTTCAAAAGCACCCGCGCCGTCTCCAGCTTGCAGTTTAGCCGCTGCTTCTAAGTTTAACTCTTCCAAAGCCGCTGTCAGTTCGTCCCGCTGAGTGCTGCTCAAAGATTCACTGGCGGGAGTTAGGGGATCGGGTGTGGTAATTTCTAGAGGATTAGGAGAAAATTGATCGAGACCTGGTGGATTAGTTTGGGCGCTAGCAATAGAACCAGCACACAGCCACAAGAAAAGCAAGCACCCAATTGGCACAGAACTGCTTATTCTTAAAATTTTGTTGCCGCGATTCGGCATCTTTTCTGGAAACATCAAGTTTTGCATATCTACAAAACGGTATAAATTATGTCACAAAGATGGCACAAAAGCAAACTGTTCAACAAGAGCAACAAAATAAATTTTACCGCACTGAGCAATTGTTTTCATTTCAATGCGTTGGGCGATCCTCTTCCAGGGCTTCGCCAACGTATTTTACGATTATTCAGTCTAGCCCTAATTCTCTTAACTGTTTGTACAGCTTGCGCCCCCCCTCCCGCAGTTGCAAAAGACCGCTCTTTTCCAGAAATGTCCCTAGAATTTTTGGGCGAGTACCAATTGCCAAAAATGAATTTTGAAGGAGTACCAGTCGGCGGTTTGTCAGGAATTACCTACGACCCCAAAGGTATTAGTGCAGTCACTTCCAAAGCTTATCGTTTTTACGCTCTTTCCGACGACCCCAGCGAAAACGGAGAAGCCAGATTTTACAGTCTCCGACTCGACCTCACATCAAGTGACCCAGCAAATATTCGCCTGAAAAAAGTTACCGTTGAAGGCGTTACCTCCCTCAAAAAAGCAGACGGTGAAACCTTCTCTTGGGGTTCCATCAATCCCGAAGGCATCGCCCTTTCTCCCCGCAACTCAGTATTTGTCGCCAGCGAAGGTGTTACTCATGTGGGCATCCCTCCTTTTCTCGGAGAATTTGACCTCAAAACAGGGCAAATGCGGGGACAATTGCCGATACCAAAGCGCTATATTCCCGATGCCAGCGATGAAAAACAGCAGCAAGGAGTGGTGGACAATTTAGGTTTTGAATCTTTAACCATCGACCCAGAAACCTTTAGTCCGGGCGGTCTCGATCCGTTTCGTTTGTTCGCAGCTACGGAAGCGCCCTTAATGCAAGATTTAGACCCGGAACAGGCAAGCAAACTCCGTCTTTTACATTATGTTATCGTCGATAAAACGCCGCAATTAGTATCGGAAAATCTTTACAACTTAGACCAAGTTCCCATGACTATTTTGAACGGTTTAACAGAATTAGTAACTGTAGGTGGCGGTCAGATTCTGAGTTTAGAACGTTCTTTTGGACTGTCGGGGTACAGCGCTAGAATTTATCAAATAGCAGTTGGGGCGGCTACAGATACTTCGAGAATCCAGAGTTTTAAAGGGCGAGTGGCGGTGGAACCTGTTAAGAAAAAGTTGCTCCTAGACTTAAGCGAACTCGGAATTCCGCTGTACAATTTAGAGGGGATGACCCTTGGCCCGCGCTTGCCAGATGGCAGCCAGAGTCTAGTTTTGGTCAGCGATGACAATTTTGATGAAGCGCAGAAAACTCAGTTTATCTTGTTGAGTTTGAAGGGCAAAGGTTAAGTCCGAAGGGCGGGCTAGAAGCCCAGCCCACCCACCCACAAGAAAAATTATTCTTTGTGAACAGGGATATTGCCTGCTTATGAAAAAATTACAAGAAAATTCACTCTTTGTGGAACAGGCATCTTGCCTGTTCATAAAAATACTATAAATGAGGTGAAATAAAATTTATCCAACTATAAAACACCCTAATCATGCCAACTCGTAAGACTTTGCAATTACCAGAAATCGAACTTTCCTATCTAGAATGGCAACCAGAAACAGGGGAAGAAAAAGTTCCGCGTTTGCTGCTGCTGCACGGTTTAGCAGATAGTGCGTGTGTCTGGACTAGCTTGGGCAATTACTTGTCTAACCGCTATCATATTGTAGCGCCCGATATGCGCGGTCACGGAGAAAGTAGCCAACCGAAAACAGGCTATACTTTTGAAAGTGCGATCGCAGATTTAGAAGCTTTGATGGCACATCTCAACTGGCCAGACGCCCACATTTTAGGACATTCTTGGACGGGAAAACTAGCACCGATTTGGGCGAGGCAAAATCCCGATCGCTTTTGCAGTATGATTTTAGTAGACCCCATCTTCATCACCAAAATGCCCGCGGCGATGAAACTCACCCTGCCAATTGTTTACCGAAAATTAGACTGTCTCAAATGTGTGGGCCCGTTTGCGACTTTATCCCAAGCAGAAGCAGCAGCAAAACAATCGGGAGAATACGCAGATTGGAGTGATGTGCAGCAAATGGTATTCCAACAGCAAATCGAACAAAAATCAGACGGAAATTGGGGCAGTAAATTTGCGATTGCAGCCAGAAATCAGATATTCGCAGAAGTGATGAAAGTTGCCGGTTTAACTGAAAATATTGAGATACCAACTTTGTTTGTACAGCCGGAAAAAGGCGTAAATCGCATGGCTTGGCAAATGCAGCCATACCATAGATACTTGAAAAATCTTACCGTTGCCAAAGTACCGGGGAATCACTGGTCTTTTTTGACTGAACCGGAAACTTTTAATCAAACTGTGGCAGATTTTTTAGAGGGCACAAGACAGTGAATTTAGAAATTATCGCACATCGGGGATTTTCGGCGATCGCCCCCGAAAATACTTTAGCAGCTTTTGAACTGGCGATCGCCCGTGGCGCTCATTCGATCGAATTTGACATCCAGCTATCCGCCGACAACGTACCAGTGATTTTTCATGACGCAACACTGGATAGAATAACTGGAGTTTCTGGCAAAGTTAGGGAAAAAACTCTGTCCCAATTGCAGACACTTAATGCGGGAAAATGGTTTAGCGATGAATTTTCACAACAAAAAATTCCTACCTTAAAAGAATCATTAGCTATCCTCAAAAATGTTGACAAATTTCTTTACTTTGATGTCAAGCTGCACTGCGAGTGGTCTGATTCAGATGTCGCGGATTTTGTCAACACTTTGAAGGGCGCAGAGCTCCAACATAAATGCGTTATTACTTCCTTTAACGATGGATTTCTGGAACAAGTGCGGCGGCTATCTGGCGATTTGGCGATCGGACATATTGTTGCTAATCTAGAAGCATACAAAACTCAATTAGCTCAAGTTGTGGCGCATCGGGATAATTTGATTAGCAGTCTGTATCGCGTGTTGCTGGAAAACCCCGCACTAATTCAAGAAAGCCGGAGTCAGGGAGTTGACATTGTGGCCTGGACGGTGGACGCTCGAGCGGATATGCAAAAGTTACTTGATTTGGGTATAACGCGGATAGTCACTAATTGTTTGATATGATATTTTTAACCGCAGATGCAGGCAGATTAACGCAGATTAACGCAGATAATAGATGAATTACTTTCGCAAAAACATCCACGAAATGTCTGGCTATGTGCCGGGGGAACAGCCCCCGCTAGGCACAAAAATTATTAAACTAAATTCTAATGAAAATCCCTATCCGCCTTCTTCCAAAGCCTTAAAAGTGCTTCAGGAAATAGACGGAGAAATGCTGCGCCGCTATCCAGATCCGACTGGCAAACTTTTCCGCATTGCTGCTAGTCAAGTTTTGGGAGTTGCTGACGATTGGATTGTTGTAGGTAACGGCAGCGACGATTTATTAAATTTGATAGTTCGCGCTGTGGGCGAATCTGGGAAACAGATTGTTTGTCCCGCGCCAACCTATGTATTGTACCGCACTTTGGCAGAAATTCAAGATGCAAAGTTTGTGGAAGTTCCTTATCCCGATGACTACAAGTTACCCGTCGATTTGCTAATAGCAGCCCAGGGTGCAGTGACATTTATAGCTTCGCCAAACAGTCCATCGGGAACAGCCATATCTGTTGCAGATTTGGAGAAACTGGCTAAAGAGTTATCGGGCATTCTTGTCATCGACGAAGCTTATGTAGATTTCGCCGAGGAAAATGCTTTGTTTTTGACAAAAAAGTACAGTAATGTTATAGTTTTGAGGACGCTTTCAAAAGGTTATTCCCTGGCAGGATTGAGGCTGGGTTTTGGCATAGCAAATCCGGCGCTGCTGGCAGAATTAAATAAAATCAAAGACAGCTATAATGTGGATGCTTTAGCCTATGCAGTGGGGGCGGCTGCGATCGCAGATCAAGATCACAAAATAAGCAACGCCGAAAAGATTAAGGCTTCGCGAGCAAAACTAGCCGTTAGCTTCAAGGAATTAGGCTTTGACGTTTGGCCTTCGCAAACCAACTTTTTGTTAGTTAGGCCACCAAACGGCGATGCAGAAAGAATTTATCAAACACTGAAAGTACGGGGAATATTGATTCGATACTTCAATCAGCCGCGATTAGAAGACAAATTACGGATTAGTGTAGGTACGGAGGAACAGAATCAAATATTAGTTAAAACTTTGAAAGAAATCCTATAAATAACGATCGCACTAAAATTAGTTTCTAGTGATGACTTTAAGCCCTCTGATTTTTATGAGGACTTGCATCCTCGCTACAGACAGCTTGATTACGGATAATTATTAGGATTGTCAATCGCCAACCCTGCCGACTGAGCAATATCCAGCAATCTGTTGTCCGCCGAAACAAAAATTAGTTGAGTTTCTGGCACGGAAAGGAGAGTAGATTGAACGCGCAAAGCTGACGCTAATTGCACAGAATCATAAGCCCGCAGCGGGTTTTGCATCACCAGTGCGCCCGCTGTTTCTATCAAAGTGCGATCGACTTCAAGAACTTCATACTGGTTGTCAAAATCCGTGCGAAAATCTCCCATAAGTTGGTCAACCTCATCGCCAGATAGACTACCCTCTCGTTGACGGCGTGAAAAAGCGCTGCATACCTCCACCCAAGTAATCTGAGAAATAGCTAGAAAGTTAGTGGCGGCAGGAACAGTAATTGATTGAATCCAATTACTTCCCAATTCAGGCACATACCGTTTAACCAAAGCGCTGGTGTCTAAGAAATAGGCATTTACCACGGGCCGCGATCCTCAATAACGATTTCAGAAAGAGGTTTTCCCACTCTTCCCTTAAGTTTTTCAAACAGTTCGCGCCGCTTTTGTTCGGCGGCTGCATCTAGCTTAAACTGTTTTGTTCGCAAACCCATCAATTTTTGTATATCCCTCAACTTAATCGCCTTTTCGCGATCGCCCTTGAGTTCTTCCGGCAACACTTCCGTTACAATTTTGATCTGCACAGTTTCCCCATCATTCAATGACAAAGGACTCAAGGGACGCAAAACCCCATTTTCGTAGATAGCAGTAATAGTTTCTGGCATAATTAGCCTCTTAATTAAATGCTTTGACTTATTGTACTTCTTTTAATTACTTCGTTGCCACCACAGCCAAATTCCAAGCCAAGCGCTTCATCAAAGGCAACTTCTTCAAAAAGCCATCCCACCCTTCTAACCTAGAATATTCCGGTTTCAATCTCTCTTGTTCAATGATAATCTTTTTCCAATAACGCTCCTCATTGGGATGCACTTTTTCGATCAAATAAAAGCGTAAAAATATCCAAAGCGATGTCAGCCAAAACGTATCGTAAGCCGTCTCCGAAAACAAAGACTTAACACAATTCACAATATTAATATCCAGAGGAGTTTCATCCTCCGTCCGCACCTCAGTAGCCATCCTACGGTAAACATTAATCACCGGATTGTGCTTCATCGGGTCCCAAAAACAAGCTTTACCCCCAGGTTTTAGCACGCGGTGCATTTCGCGAATTGCCTTTTCAGGTTCCGGCAAATGGTGCAGCAAATTAGAAGCGTAAACAATATCAAAACTATTGTCCGGGAAATCTATAGCCATTGCATTCACCGTGCAGCCGTCTATTTTGACGCCGTTTTTCTCAGCCAATTTCAGAGCAACTTCTACCATGCCCTGAGAATAGTCTGCCGCGACACAATTGGCGCCTTTTTTAGCAAAATAAACGCTATTTTCTCCCGCGCCGCAGCCTAAATCTAACAGGCGTTTTCCTGTAATATCGCCCATTTGCTGGACGATAAATCTATTTTCTGGGGCGGTACAAGCTTCAAAGTAATCATTAACTCGAATGCCGTCAATATCGATTGTGGATGCCCAAGCATCGTGGAATTGCCGCTCTTTTTTTAAAGTTTCGTCTTGCATTTTTGAAGATTTGGTTATTAGTAAAAAAAGTAATTTTAAACCGCAGATAAACCCGGATTAAGGCAGATTAATTGAGATTTATCTGCTTCGATCTGGGTTCGTCTGCGGTTGGTTTCAAGAAAAATGGCTGACAATAAATTTATCAGCGCTGTGCTTTTGCAACAACTTGATTTGCGATCGTAGTTGGCTGTTCCGAAGATTTTTCAGCACTATGCTGCAATGCCTGATACAGGCGATTTAAAGCGCTGATGTATGCTTCTGCGGACGCTACGATAATGTCGGTATTTGCTGAGTGACCGGAAAATACTTTGCCTTCGTGCCGCAAGCGAATTGTTACTTCGCCGATCGCATCTATGCCCGCTGTTACCGATTGTACAGAAAACTCGATCAACTCGTTGGGTACGTTTACCACCCGGTTAATTGCCCTGTAAATCGCATCCACAGGCCCAGTGCCGATCGCAGCATCGGTCAATTCTTCGCCCGCCGGATTCCGCACTGTGACCGTTGCTGTCGGCCGCGATTTGTCACCGCAAGAAACCTGTACCAATTCTAACCGGAACAGTTCCGGTGCTTGGTGCACTTCGTTATTGGCGATCGCTTCTAAATCCCAATCAGTAATCTCTTTTTTCTTGTCCGCTAAATCTTTGAACTTGACAAAAGCCTTATTTAGCTCATCGTCGGCCATTTCAAAACCCAACTCTTTCAAGCGAGTCTGAAATGCGTGGCGGCCGGATAATTTTCCCAAGACGATTTGATTTTCCGTCAAGCCGATCGACTCAGCGTCCATAATCTCGTATGTCCGCTTATTTTTCAGCACTCCGTCTTGGTGAATTCCCGACTCGTGAGCAAAAGCATTTGCCCCGACAATCGCCTTATTTGGCTGCACCAACATCCCCGTCAAATTGGAAACCAAGCGCGAAGTTTTGTAAATTTGGCGCGAGTCAATATTTGTCAGCGGTTCCTCAGAATCCGCAGCCCTGCCCAAGAACGGATTATAATATTGGCGCCGCACGTAAAGCGCCATTACCAACTCTTCCAGAGCTGCATTTCCCGCCCGTTCACCAATCCCGTTAATCGTGCATTCTAACTGTCTGGCGCCATTTTTCACAGCTTCCAAAAAGTTAGCAACCGCCAATCCTAAGTCATTGTGACCGTGAACTGAAATAATTGCGCGATCGATATTCGGCACATTTTCCTTAATTCCCCGAATCAAAGCCCCAAACTCGCTCGGAGTCGTGTAACCGACAGTATCGGGAATATTAACAGTAGTTGCACCCGCTGCGATCGCTCGTTCTAGAACCTGATACAAAAACTCCGGTTCCGAACGACAAGCATCTTCCGGCGAAAACTCCACATCATCCACAAAAGACTTAGCGTAAGCTACCATTTCCGGCACAATTTCCAGAACCTCAGCCCGCGTCTTTTTCAGCTTATACTCCAAGTGAATATCGGACGTAGCCAGAAACGTATGAATTCGCGAATTTACCGCGGGTTTCAGAGCCTCGGCTGCTGTTTTAATATCCTCCTTTCTCGCCCTCGCTAAACCGCAAATTGTCGGTCCATTTTCTGTGCCAACCGATCGGGCTATTTTTTGGACTGCCTCGAAATCTCCCGTGCTGGTGAAAGGGAAACCCGCTTCAATCACATCTACGCCCAATCTCGCTAACTGGCGAGCGATCGTCAGCTTTTCATCCACATTCAGAGATGCACCCGGAGATTGTTCTCCGTCCCGCAAAGTCGTATCGAAAATAATAATCCGGTCTTGACTTGGTTGAGTTTTCATAGCTCTAAAAAGTGTTTTCCTGATTTTTACTTGTCCGTTTTTCTGGATTTTAGCCTCCAGTCAGTCGATTTTAGATTTTAGATTTTAGATTTTAGATTTACTCCACAGATGAATCTGGGAACTTGAACCTTAGTCTAAAATTTTGGGCTACTGGCGCCTCCAATCGGAAAGCAAGTATGCGTTTTTGGGCGGGGACACCAATCCCGTGTTTCGCGCCAATAACGAATAATTAATAACCCATAACCCATAATTACTGACTAATGACTAATAATTACTGACTAATGACTAATGACTAACGACTAATGACTAACGACTAATAACTACTGACTAATAATCCATCTTCTCGATATGTTCCCTAATTTCATTTAGGTCTATATACCTATCTGTAGCATTTCGTAACTCTCTAGCAATCATTCCTTCGGTTGATACCACAGTAATATGAGTATTTTTCGAGCGGAGCAGCTCGATCGCCCGCTCAAAATCCCCATCCCCGCTAAACAGCACAACTTGGTCGTATTGATCCACGGTATTAAACATATCAACCACAATTTCTATGTCTAAATTAGCCTTTTGAGAATATCTGCCCGAAGCATCGTCGTAATATTCCTTAAGAATTTTAGTGCGAACCGTGTAACCCAGACTGATCAAAGCATCTCGAAATCCCCTTTGATCTTGGGGATCTTTCAGACCCGTATACCAGAAAGCATTGATCAAGATGACATTCGGCTGCGAAGTTTTGAAATATTCGAGCACCCTGCGAGGATCAAAAAACCAACCGTTCTTTTGTTGAGCGTAGAACATATTGTTCCCGTCCACAAAAATAGAAAGGCGGTTCATTAAGTTTGTCATAGAAACTTAGACCTAATAATTGTAGAAAGAAGTTAATCTAAATATCACATTTTAGCAACATGGAGCTAACTGAGGCAATAGATTAGACTTCAGAAAACTCCATCTCCCCAGTATTTCATATTTTCGGCTCTACCGCCAGAGGGCTCTTTTAACCCTGCTTGCATTTGAGCGAGGGGCCCTCACAAACTATACGCCCAGTAACTTAATACCGGCTGCCGTGTCAAGGTTAATGGCGCCTTCAAACTACCGTGCCCACCGCCCTACAGCCAAGCAGGCATACCGAAGCGCATAGCAGTAGATTTTGCTCCCCTGATTTCATAGCGCAGACTACCTCAGCTCAAGCCTTTTTGCTTTCAAGAGCCCAGCGAGCTAACTCTGTCCGGTTGTGCAGACCTGTTTTGCCCAGCATATTGCTGACGTGGCTTTCGATTGTCCGCTGGCTGACATTCATCACGTCTGCGATCTGGCGGTTTGCCATACCCTGCGCTAGCAACTGTACGACCTTTAACTCAGTGGGAGTCAATTCGACATTGCGGCGCGCCTTAATTTTTGGGCCACTGTCCATACCGGGATTTGAGTGGCTAATCAAGCGGGATGCAGCTTTCAGAGAAGATTCCACTTGGGCCACCAGTTCTTCTGGTTCAAAAGGCTTGACTATATAAACGTCAGCCCCAGTGCTCAAGCCTTTTACTCGGTCTGAACTTTGACCTTTTGCGGACAAGAAAAGAACCGGAATCCAGCTCGTGCGAGGGTCTTCTCTGATGTGTTTGACTAAAGTGTAGCCGTCCATTTCCGGCATCATCACGTCGCAGATCATCAAGTCGGGAACTTCTTGTTCTAGTTTTTCCAGAGCGTCTCTGCCGTTTTCTGCTGTAATGACGTTGTAACCCCGAAACTCCAAGTAGTCCTTGACCAGCAAGATCAAATTGGGGTCGTCGTCAACCAGCATCAGCCGTTTTTGTTCTCCTGAATTATTGTCCTTTGTCATGTTTATTCCCGCTAAAGTATCCCGCATACTTCCTTGTTTTCACTTCTGTTTTTTCGGTCAGTCCCCCGCCACCCGGCTGGGAGTGGAGGACGACGATCGACTGAAGGGATGGCGGTGAGGGAAAGCGGGGCGGGTATTACCGCTTCCCAACCTGTAATCGACGGCTGTTTGTGAGTGTCTTACGACCTGGAACGCAGCCAAAACCAGTAATGGACGATCGCCCTGTCAAGATCAGCCTTGATTGATTGGAGATTGCCTAACAGAGCGCAAGTTAAATATTTAATCTCGATCGGTTCAATTTCAGGTCAATGCCCCGGTTTTAAATGATACTTCTGATATAGAGAAATTTAAGCAGACTCCCTACTTACGTATTTAACTGTTTCTAGTGTAGTTTGGCAACCTCCTGAGTGTCTGCCACTGAGAAATTTTGTGCAAAAATTTCTCAGTTCCTCCGATCGATTTTTTTTGTGTACCTTTTGAGAAACACCAGGAACACGGGAAGCCACACAGGGAAGACAAGAACCTAACTACAGTTTTATGGAGCTGTAGCAGGTGCGATCGCCCGCAAGCCAAACTGTCTCAAATTCTCACCCTTAACCTTAAATTTAACCTTTAATTATACCCATGTACTTTAACAGCGCTATAATTAGACGTTTTGCTCCGCCTCAGCAGGCACTGGCAAAGGATGAGTCAAGAAAGCGTATTCTTGAACGACTTTTGAGTTTAGAAGATGTTCCTGAATAATTCTCTCAATGACGGGTGGAGTAACGTCGCGATACCACACTCCGTCTGGATAGACTACCATAATCGGGCCAGACGCGCACACTCGCAGGCAATTGGCTTTCGTGCGAAAGACGCAGGTTGGTCGAGTGGCACTTGGCTTGTCCAAGCCCAATTCTTGCAAGCGTTTTTTTAAGTAATTCCACGCCTCCAGACTTGTTTGCCGATCGCAGCACTTGGGCACGGTTTGGTCGGCACAGATAAAAATATGCCGCTCGATTTGAGCGATTCCCAGGCTTTGGACGCAAGCGCTCAAGCCTTGGCTGCAAGATTCCTCGTTATTTTCTGTCATTTTATTCATCAATCAAAAGTAATTGGTTAGCGGTCTAAAGTCATCACCACAGCCTGTACTCCCAGGGCGGTTTCATTCTCTTGTAGGGGCTGCCCCCCGTGGCTGCCCCTACCTATGAAATAACCGAAAAATCGTCGGTGGGGAGGGTAGGCACGGGGGCACTACCCCTACAAAATCCTCGTTTTTTGGAGAATGAAACAGCCCTGCACTCCCCCCTCTCCTTCCCCTCAACTCATGCTCGGTTCGGGAACCCGTACTGACAACTAAGTTGCGATCGCCCCTTTCTAGAGCTAAATTAGCACTCAGGAGTCGAGAGTGCTAATATGTCAGTTGTAAGTAGTCCGCTGTTGCTTGCATCGTGACCCCTGACGACTGACGACAATCTGTAATCTGGAGATTTATTTATGGCAGCAGTATCACTGAGTGTTTCTACCGTTAAACCGTTAGGCGAGCGCGTGTTCGTAAAAGTAAGCGCTAGCGAAGAAAAAACCGCCGGCGGCATCCTTCTGCCCGACACAGCTAAGGAAAAGCCCCAAGTAGGCGAAGTCGCGGCCGTGGGCCCCGGCAAGCGCAATGACGACGGCACCCGCATTGAAATGGAAGTCAAAGTCGGCGACAAAGTTCTCTACTCGAAGTACGCCGGCACCGACATCAAACTCGGCACAGACGAATACGTCTTGCTTGCAGAAAAAGACATTCTGGCGATCGTTAACTAATAATCATTAGTCATCAGTCCTTAGTCCTTAGTCATCAGTCATTAGTTTAAAGCGAACGCCGCCAAACAACTAATGACACGGGACAAATGACTAAAATCCATCATCCCCCATCCAAAATCTCAAACCCTCTCATCCCCAAAAACTATGGCTAAGCGTATCATCTACAACGAAAATGCACGTCGCGCCCTCGAACGCGGTATGGACATTTTGGCCGAAGCAGTGGCCGTAACCCTCGGCCCCAAAGGCCGTAACGTGGTTCTCGAAAAGAAATTCGGAGCTCCTCAAATCGTCAATGACGGTGTTACCATCGCCAAAGAAATCGAACTAGAAGACCACGTAGAAAATACAGGCGTTGCCCTGATCCGTCAAGCAGCTTCCAAAACCAACGACGCAGCAGGCGACGGTACCACAACAGCTACCGTTTTGGCTCACGCCATGGTCAAAGAAGGTCTGCGTAACGTAGCAGCCGGCGCAAATGCGATCGCCCTCAAGCGCGGTGTTGACAAAGCAACCACGTTTTTGGTAGAAAAAATTGCCGAACACGCCAAACAAGTAGAAGATTCCAAAGCCATCGCTCAAGTCGGCTCCATCTCTGCTGGTAACGACGATGAAGTCGGCCAAATGATTGCCAACGCAATGGACAAGGTGGGCAAGGAAGGCGTTATTTCCCTGGAAGAAGGGAAGTCTATGACCACCGAATTGGAAATCACCGAAGGGATGCGCTTCGACAAAGGCTACATTTCTCCCTACTTTGTCACCGACACCGAACGGATGGAAGCGATTCTCGAAGAACCCTTCATCTTGCTGACAGACAAGAAAATCGGCTTGGTACAAGACTTAGTACCAGTGCTCGAACAAGTAGCCCGTTCCGGCCGCCCGCTGTTGATCATTGCAGAAGACATTGAGAAAGAAGCTTTAGCTACCCTCGTTGTCAACAAACTGCGCGGTGTGTTGAACGTGACTGCTGTTAAAGCACCTGGTTTTGGCGATCGACGCAAAGCCATGTTAGAAGATATCGCCGTATTGACCGGCGGTCAACTGATCACCGAAGATGCCGGTTTGAAACTGGAAAACACCAAGCTGGAAGTAATCGGCAAAGCTCGCCGCGTCACCATCACCAAAGACAGCACCACAATTGTTGCCGAAGGTAACGAAGTCGCAGTCAAATCTCGCTGCGAACAAATTCGCCGTCAAATGGACGAAACCGAGTCTTCCTACGACAAAGAAAAGCTGCAAGAACGTTTGGCCAAATTGGCTGGCGGCGTCGCAGTCATCAAAGTCGGCGCGGCTACCGAAACAGAAATGAAGGATCGCAAACTGCGTTTGGAAGATGCGATCAACGCAACCAAAGCTGCTGTCGAAGAAGGAATTGTTCCTGGCGGCGGTACAACTTTGGCTCACCTGACTCCTCAATTGGAAGAGTGGGCTAATAGCACTCTCAAGGGCGAAGAATTGACCGGTGCATTGATTGTGGCACGGGCTCTGGCTGCTCCTCTGAAGCGGATTGCTGAAAATGCTGGTTTGAATGGCGCTGTGATTGCTGAGCGCGTCAAAGAAAAGCCGTTCAACGTTGGTTTCAACGCAGCGACAAATGAGTTTGTCGATATGTTTGAAGCTGGTATCGTTGACCCCGCGAAGGTGACTCGTTCTGCTCTGCAAAATGCCGCATCTATTGCTGGTATGGTGCTGACAACCGAGTGCATCGTCGTTGACAAGCCTGAACCGAAGGATGGCGCTGCTGCAGGCGCTGGCGGCGGCATGGGCGGCGGCGACTTCGATTACTAATCGATAGTCGATCGTTTGACGGGGCGGGCCCTAAAGCCCGCCCCGTATAATATTTATAATGTATAATATCTGATATCTTTATATAATTTTTTTTAAAATAAATCTACTATGAATAAAACAGTGATTGCCCTGTATAGGCAGGGGAATGCTAGTTCACCTAGAATGGATAATGTCAGACCCAATAAGGATATTACCGTTTACGAACAACAAGGTGAATTATGGGTTATGCTTAATTTAGAAAAACGGCTGCCAGGAGGAATGTCTAGGTCAGAAGGAATATCAACTTTTGAGACTCCAGGCTCAGGAAAAAATTGGTATAAATTAGACCCTGGCACTCAGATTCCCCCAGAACTGGAATTAGTGAATGACCGTCCGGGTCATTGGTTATTCAAGCCAAGTAGAGCGATGACTCTAGAAAAATACCAAGAGGCACTTCACCTCATAGGCACATTTTTCTGTAAAATAGAATAAGTTAGTAGGAGGTTGGGTTTAAGTAGGGAAACCCAACCTACTAATATAATTAATCGTATGTTTTATGACTCATTCACATTGAGTTACATGAATCGCAAAAAAGCGTCTTTCGGGGATTTTACATTAAAGCTAGCGAATAAGTATTTAGTGGTAGCAAAGTAACAATCATGAATTTATCATTTAAAGATTTAAGGTTTATTATAGAAGCCATTGAGCACCAGATTGATGCCTATCGAGAACGTTTGCAAGTAATTGAAGATACAGATGAGGATGAGGCTGCCGACCTGGGGAACGATATTAAATTTTTAGAACTTCTCCACACCGACCTGATGACAAGTTTAGATCGGGATACATCAGTCAAACCTGTAAGTTATAATGCAAATAATTCGCTGGATGAACAAGATAAGCTTTCAGAAAACTCAAAAGACTTATCTTTTCAAGAATTAGTGAAATTAACAATGAATTTGTCACTGAGCGAGCGATTATTTCTAGTAGAGGCGATTACCGCGTCGGTGCGCCAGGAAGTCACGATCAGCCAGTAATCAGCTAATTTTGTATCGCTCTATTATAACAGCTATATATAGATCGCATACCAGATTTATTTTTGTGAAGGAGAGGCGAAGCATTAGGATAATATAGGGTTTCGGTGGCAATACTTCTTAACCTTTCTACCATTATTAGCTCAGCTTCACCAACTGGATTAAATCTGCGAACATGAGCTTCAACTAAGGCAACGCCTTTATCAGTAATTTTAACATTTTGATAAGATAAGTTTAGAATCTTTCCGCCAGCTTTTGAGCATTGGTGACAAGTTAAGACTGTAAGTCTTTTGTCAAGAGGCTTTTAGAGAATTGTTGAAAAAAAACTGGTCAG
>NZ_JAUBPI010000025.1:0-78519 GCF_036700645.1 Microcoleus sp. S36b_A4
TGCCTCATTGTAGTTTTTTTTCCATGATTATGGGATGTTTGGTTTCACCCTTTTTTAATTCGCCAACAGTCTCTTTCCAATCGCCAAGGCTAAAAAAATACTACTTATTTTCGCCGATTTATCCAATCTTCTCCACCTGGTAACTGACTTAAATGCTGGGCTAACACTGCGGGTAAATCTTTGGCGGAATGGATATAAGTCAAGTTCAATAACCTCACAGCAGTCTGAATAATCAGGTTTCTATCCATTATCTCTGCAAGTTGAAATTGAGTATAAACACCATTCAATACTTCCTCGGCAGCCTCTGCGATCGCATCCTCAATCACCTCCTCCTCTATAAAACTCTCCCATTCATCAGAATTGATGTAATAAGATGTTTTATTGTCTTTAATATTTGCCTTTTTAATTTCTCTAATTGAATTGCGAATCGAACTTACCCAAGAACCAGTTAATCGCTGTTCAACTTGATTTTTAATCAAGTGAATCAGCAAAACATTTAAAAAAGATTGGATTTGTCGCAAGATTGCCTGTTTGCTCATTCCATCTAACTCATCGACTATTGCCAAAGCCTCCGTATACCTTCCTTCCAATATGCTCTTTCTAAGAGCAATTAATTCTTGTGTCATTTGATTTACCTCAACTTTGATATTTCCTAACCAAATATGGTTATTAGGTATTAATTATTAATTACACTAGCTAAAATGCCTAAAATTTTATTAACATCTCTAAGGTAATACTCTGTTAAATCTATTTCAATTACTTGGTCTTTTAATTTTAGGAATCTCCAGTTAGTCCCGCTAGTGACAGCGCCAAAAATCGCAGGAATATCGTTGCCTTCACGTTCATTAAATATTCTAGCGCCTAGCATTTCTGCTACGCACTGTCCCAATCCGCCATTGATATTTTCTTTTTTGGCTTCTACAATGATAATTACTGGTGCGGTAAGAATTAATAATTCTGGAGAACGACTAATCAGGAAATCGCAATTTCCATTTAATCCTTTTTCGGGATCGATTGTAAAGTCTATTCCGGAAAAAAAGCTAATTTCAGAATTTAACTGTTTTCTCAGTTCGATCAAAATTGGTGCAATAATCATTTCGGAGCGAGCTTTTTCTGTATTACTGCTAATAGCTAATGGCACAGTATATAGAAGGGTTTCTTCTAAAAAATTACTACTTTCTAACTCTGGAATAGCAGAAAACATATTAACTACATCTAAAAGTTTAAGTTCAAAAGTTTTAGATACTTTTGCTAAACTAAAATCACTGTATGCCATTTTTTTCTCCTTTAATCCTACCTCAAAAATCTCAAATAGTCAGCAGTTACCTCTCCTTGATTTGTACGGTTTTATTGTACCAATTCATGAACAGAGAAACTATCAAACTAATTGTTAGATATGTTACCATGATAATTAACATTGCTTCGATCGCCCGACCGGTCTGATTCAACGTCGGAGAGCCCACCACAAAATAAACGTCGGGATAAGCAACCGCAACCGCTAAACTCGAATTCTTAGCTAAATTCAGATACTGACTGGTTAAAGGTGGCACAATCACCCGCAAAGCTTGCGGCAAAATTACCATCCGCATCATTGTTCCAGACTTCAGCCCCAAAGACTTTCCCGCTTCCCACTGGCCTCTCGATACTGACTGAATTCCGGCCCGCACAATTTCTGCAATGTAACTGCCAGTATACAAGCTGAGTCCTGTCACTAAGGCTGCGAATTCAGGAGTTAATTTTAATCCTCCTTCGAGTTGCAAGGCTTGTGTCAGGCGGGGGAAATCTAGGCGAAAAGGCAGATTTTTGGTAAGAATCAAAGCTAAGATTGCACTCATCCCGATCGCACCTAGAGCCCAAAACAACTGTCTTCCCGGCTTAGCTTCTTCCAACATCACCCGCGCCCGCCACCTCCACAGCCCAGCGGCAGCCAAAACTCCGACAGTTAGCAAAATCAACCAAATCGCAAAACCCGGCAAAGGCACAGGCCAAGGTACAGCAATGCCGCGATTTGTCAAGTAAATCGGCCCGCGTAACTGCGGGTTGTCTTCCAGTTTGGGCAGGGAAATGAAAACTGCAAAATACCAGAAAAATAATTGCAGCAATAACGGCGTATTTCGCAAAATTTCCACATACAAACCAGCCAAACTTCGCAGCAGCCAATTGTCGGAAAGGCGCGCAATCCCTACCGTCAAACCCGCAACTGTTGCGAAAATAATGCCGATACCCATCACCCGCAGCGAGTTGATTAAACCGACTAAATAAGCTTGTCTGTAACTGTTAGCGGGACTGTAGGGGATTACACTTTCACCGATGTCAAAGGATGCTTGGGAATTGAGAAAATCAAATCCAAATGCAATCCCCAGTTGCGAGTAATTGGCGCCCAGATTGTCCCCGAGAATGGCGATAACAACTATTACTAAAATTAGGGCGATCGCCTGTCCGGCTATTTTCCAGAAGCGATCGTCCCGCAGCAGTTTTGATATATCTTTAAATTTGGGCAATTTCTGCGATTTGCCCGGTAGAGGTTCTGGGTTCATAACTGTTTAATTTAGAGCGAACTATACCTAACTTTAGCCTGCCTAAAATATCTTGTAGGGTGCGCCTAACAAGCACCTTAAAAGTCTGCTAGGCGCGGAGTACCTTCCTGTCTAAAATATCTTGTTGGTTAACTGTTAACAGTCAACAGTCAACGGTCAACAGTCAACAGTCAACAGTCAACAGTTAACTAAAATTAACGGAACGGCGGCGAGTAAAGCAAACCGCCATCTTTCCAGAGTCTGTTTTGACCGCGTTCTAACTTAAGTGTACTTTTGGGGCCGAGGTTGCGATCGTAGATTTCCCCGTAATTCCCCACTTTCTTAACAACGCGGACAGCGTAGTCGTTCGGGAGTCCCAAACCTTTACCTAAATCTCCTTCTGTTCCTAGCAAACGTTTGACGTTCGGATCTGTAGTGCTTGCCACTATTTTGTCTACATTTCCTGAATTAATTCCCAAATCTTCAGCTTCAATCGCGGCGAAAATAATCCATCTCACCGCGTCCGACCATTTAGGATCGCCGCTTTTCACCGCTGGGGCTAACGGTTCTTTTGACATCACGATCGGCAAAACAACATTATTCTCGGAATTCGGCAGAGTTGTCCGCTTAGAAACAAGTTGCGATCGATCGGCAGTAACACCTTGACAGCGACCTTCTTGATAGGTGGCAAAGGTAGAATTGACATCTTCAAACACGACAGGAGTGTATTTAACTCCTAATCTTCGCATTTGGTCGGACAAATTTTGTTCCGTGCTCGTACCTGTCTGCACGCAGATAGATTTGCCCGCAAAATCTTTTAAACTTTTGATGCCACTATCTTTTTTGACCATGATGCTTTGAGAGTCATAAAAGATCACCGGGGCAAATTCCAGTCCGGTAGTGCTGTCGCGACTCGCGGTGTAGGTAGTATTTCGGCTGAGAATGTCGATTTCTCCCGCCTGCAAAACTGTAAATCTATCTTTAGCGTTGAGTTTTCGGTACTCGACTTTTTCGGGATCGTCAAATATTGCTGTCGCGACAGCCCTGCACACATCCACATCCAGTCCGGAATATTTGCCTTTTTCGTCTACAAAGCTAAAACCCGGCAGTTCGCCGCTGATGCCACAAATCAGTTTGCCGCGGCTGACAATTGTATCTATCCGGCTGGAACCTTGTTGCGAGTTGCCACCTGCCGCAGTTGTTGCTGTTGTTTGTCCGGTTTGTGCCGATCGATCCCTACAAGACGCCAACGGTGCCACAAACAACACACTTGCTAGCAGCAGAAATCCCCATTTACGCATAAATTTTAATAGAACGCTTTCCTGACAATCCTACCTTGTAGCTGTCAGAACTGTGGCGATCGGCGATCTACACAGCTTCCGGTTTCAAATTAGCCGTTCTGCATCCGTTGCTGCACTGCGGCAACTGCACCGACTACCCGCCTGTTTTTTTTTGAGCAAACTGGGAACCCAGAGTTAGAAACCCGGTTTCTGGCTGAAGGCCTGGTCGTCAAACCTAAGATTTATCCTTGAAACCCGGTTTCTTTTCTGCTATTTCTGCCCAGCGCAAGGGCTCATCGCCTTTCCCTGGAATATTTATCCGATTTTGATTGAATCCGCTCACAGTAGCTCTGGGGCTAGCCGCTGCTCAGCTAAATCGCGGATTAGGGAAAGCCGAGACTGGATGTATTCGTCCAACAAATCTGCTTCTTTGCCATTAAGCGCAGAGTTCGTCTTTAACTGCTTTAGCAGCCACTGTACCAAGGTCGCATCGTCTAAATTGACTAACAGAGTAGCTTGGGTGGTCTCAATTAATGACCAAAGTTGGCGTAACATGACTGGAGTCATAAAACCTCGTTGAGCGTAAATACGCACTTAATGGGCGGGGATAGCGAAAAGCTGGTCTTGGTGTCTCAAGCCGATCTACGAAAAGCACCCTCATGTCGATCGGCTTAATGATTATTTTATATTTGACCACAATAACTTAATGCAGTAGTGTCACAAGTTACAACACACAAGATGTTATAAGAGTTCCCAATTCCTTCACATTCAGATAAACATCTTGATAAAAGATTAACAATCTTTACACGCGCTCGCTCGCGAGGGCTGCCAAGAGCTGTCCGGGATCGTGCCCGATAGCCCGGTTCAAAAGAAAATTGATAGATTACTCAGTAGCCACAAACTTTTCAACCCCCGCCAGAATTATTTCTAATTCAGCGATGATTTTTGTAGCCCCCTCCAAATCATTTGATTCGGCAAGACTTTGAAGCTGATCTGCCATATCGGGCATTAACCGCACCGCCGCCGTAGCGCTGACACCTTTAATTTGATGAGCGTGGCGGGCCAGTGTCTCCATATCTGCCGATGCTATCGCCCCCTTAGCAGCTTCTAAATAACTACCAGTATCCACCACAAAAGCTTGCAGTATTTCCCGCTCAAACTCTAAATCAGCGCCCGAAATTTCGTGCAAACGTGCCATATCGACTACCGATTCGATATCGGGATCAGAGTTTAGAAGTTCCTCGCCATTAAACTTGGGAGTTTCAATTTTTAGCTTGGCCGACCAATTTTCTAGTACAGATTTTAACTTTTCGATCGAAATAGGTTTGCTAATATAATCGTCCATGCCCGCCGCCAGACATTTTTCCCGATCGCCCTTCAAAGCATTCGCCGTCATTGCAATCACCACCGTCTTTTGATGCGACTCCATCTTCCCAGCAGCATCTGCCGCTTCCCGGCGGCGCAATTCCAGCGTTGCTTCATAACCGTCCAAAACCGGCATCTGACAGTCCATCAACACAATGTCATACTTTTTCAGGGCAACCATAGATAGCGCCTCTGCACCGTTATTGGCTACATCCGCAGTACATCCCAAAACTCTGAGTTGATTGAGACCAACTTTTTGATTGATTGGAGTATCTTCAACTAACAAAATCTTTAAACTTGCTAACTCCCGGTTGTCAATAGCCGAGGCTCGATTGGACGTTGGATTTACCTGCGACTCATCAATCAGCGTCATCGGGGCGATCGCATTCGCCAAGCAATCAAATAGTCGGTGAGCTTTCACAGGTTTAGTTAAATACCCGCTAAAACCGCTATCTACCAAGCGTTTCGCCTCTGCAAGCTGATTCATTGAAGTCAGCACCACCCAATGCGTCTGCTGCATTGCCGGCTCAGAAATCCTCAAGCGTTCGAGACTTCCCGCCACCATTTCCGGCAACTGAATATCAACCAAAACGATATCGTAAGGGGAATTAAGGCTAACAGCTTTGTACAGAGATGCGATCGTCATCCAACCGTTCTCAACCTCCTCCACCTCCATTCCCCACAAAACAGCCATTCTCACTAGCACTTTTCGCACTGTCGGCTTATCGCTGGCAACTAACATTTTTCGCCCCGCCAGCACCGTTTCAAAATTCACTTCGCACGCTGTGCCTACAGCGGTTAAATTTTCCGTAACTGTCGGCACAGTAAACCAAAAAGTCGAGCCTTGGCCAGGGGTACTTTCCACACCGATTTGCCCACCCATTAATTCCACCAACTCCTTAGAAATAGCTAGCCCCAAACCTGTCCCACCGTATTTTCTTGTCGTAGAGGCATCAACTTGAGTAAAAGATTGAAACAGCTTTTTTTTGTCTTCGGGAGCAATCCCAATTCCTGTATCTGTGACTTTAAACAGCAGGAGCATCGAGTCATTGTTTTCTATTTTTAACGGTTCGATATTCTCTAAAATTTTCTGATTATCGCTGGCTGCCAACAACCCAGGATTACTAGCATTAGCCACCTCAATTACTACTTCTCCTGCTTCTGTAAACTTAATAGCATTGTTGATCAAATTAGTGAGAATTTGCCGCAACCGCGCTGCATCACCTTTAATTTGCACCGGCACGTCGCTGTCAATCAGTGCCACCACTTCTATACCTTTTTCTTGTGCGGGAGTTGCCAACAAGTCCAGCACTTCATTCACACAGATACTGAGGTTGAATTCGATTGTTTCTAAGCGCATTTCTCCTGCTTCCAGTTTGGAGAGATCCAGAATATCGTTAATGATGGAGAGTAAATTTTGGCCGCTGAGTTTCAGCGTCTGTACAAAGTCAAGCTGTTCGGGAGTAAGATTCGTTTTCAGCAGCAAATCAGTCATCCCCATCACTCCATTCATCGGAGTACGGATTTCGTGACTCATATTTGCTAAAAATAGCGACTTCATTCGAGATGCTTCTAGGGCTGCTTCTCGGGCCTGCTGCGCTTGTTCAAAAAGAGTAGATTGCTGAATGGCGATCGCCAACTGCACGCTCAACCTTCCCAGCAAATCCATCTCAGAATCAGTCCAAACACGCGGAGCGCTGCACTGATGGGCAATCAGCAATCCCCACAACCGATTTTGACTCGTTTCCAAACTCCTTTCCGGCAGTTCAATGCGAGTTTCCGGCGAATATTCTGCTACCAACCCCTGACTTTCATCGCCTATAAAAATTGGTACAACTAAATTAGCCCTTACCTGCAAACTAGCAAGTAAATCTCGGTGTTCCTCGCTCAAATTGGCCGTATAAATATCTGCCATTGTTTGAATCGTTCCTGCACTGTACAGCCATACAAAACTTTCCCCAAAGGATGTTCTTTGAACTTTTCTGCCCAGCAGGGGCATCCAATCATCTCCTACAGATTCCACCACCACAACCGCTGTTTCCTCGGACTCAAAACGATAAATTACCGTGCGGTCAGTTGCCAGCAACTGTCGCACTTCGTGTACAGCAGTGCTCAGAGTTTGAGTGAGGTTAAGAGACTGCCGGACTCGCTGGGCGATCGCCGAAACCAGCCGTTCTTGTTCTGCTTGTTCCCGCAGCATTCTCTCAGCTTGCTTGCGTTCGGTGACATCGCGAATTACCGCAGCAAAGCACAGCGGTTCGGTGGTTTGAGGGTGCTTGACCAGAAAAGCATTCATCACAACATCAATGGGTTGTCCGTTGCCCAAGTGCTGCATTTGACCTTCGCCTTGCCACTGGCCATGACTGATAATTGTTAGTAAAATCTCTTGACTGAATTTCTGTTGAAAATAGGGCCCAATATAATCCCAAATCTCCGTATGAAGCACAGCCGAAAGATTCTCTACACCCACCAGTTTTCGTCCGGCTTCATTGACAAACAGCGTTTTGCCTTTTAGGGTAGCCATACCGATAAAATCGCTGCTGTTTTCAATCAGCGACACAAATTTTTGCCGTTCTTCTTCTCCTTTTTTGCGTTCGGTAATGTCCCGCTTGACGCAGACATGACAAATTACATCGTCGGCGTTGTTAATCACAGAGTATGCCGCAACGTCGATCGCCAGCGTCTGACCTTTTTTAGTGGAGTTAGTAATTTCGCCCCGAAAACTTCCTGTTTTTGCTAAACTTTGGGCAATTGCCAAAAAGCGATCCCCCGCCACCAGCGGCGAAGCTTCTGCTTCTAATTCCGCGTCTGTGTATCCTAGAAGCGTTTGGTGAGCAAGATTTTGTTCGAGGAAAAACCCGTCAGCATCGATAATGACGATCGCATCATTGGAGTTTAAAAATATTTCTCGGTAAAGTTTTAGTTTGTCCTCAGCTCGCTTGCGTTCGGTGATGTCTCTTTTAACACTTACATAACAAACGACATCCCCAGCATCATTTAAAACCGCAAAAGCCGAAACCTCCACCTCAACTATTCCCATTTGCCCAGCCTTAATACAAGTCATTTCGCCTCGGTAACTCCCCGAAGTGGCCAAGCTTTGCAGCACCGACGCAAATGTCTGTTCTCCCATGTGAGTGGCAGGCGTTTTTCCCCACAATTTTGACGCGCTGTGACCCAGCAAAGCCGTGTGAGCTTGATTTGTTTCTAAGTAATAGCCTTCGGGGTCTAAGATCGCGATCGCATCGTTGGATTTTAAAAAGATTTGTTGATAAAGTTGCAGCTTCCGTTCAGCTTGTTTCCGGGCGCTAATATCCGTGAACAAGCCGTAGTAAACTATCTCCCCCGATGCTTGGAATTCTGGCTGGGAAGCTCCTTGCACCCATTTAAGTTTTCCTGACGGAGTGACAATTCTTCCTTCCCACCGCCAAGGCTGCAAATTTTCAGCAGAAAGCGTCACCGAGTTAAGAAAATCATCTCGATCTTCGGGATGAATCATGTCAACAATTACATTAAAATCCTGCTGAGCAGCCTCTGGTTCTATTTCATACAATTCTCGGCAGCCCGCGCTCACAAACGAGAAGGCCATCGAGCCATCTGGATGTAAGTCAATTTGATATACCGTACCCGGTACGCTAGCAGTAATTTTTTGCAGTTTGGCTTGGCTTTGATTCCTGGCTTCCTCTGTGGCTTGCAATTGACCAATCTCTCTAGACAAACCCACAACCCCAAATATATTACCCTCTGCATCGTATAGCGGCAATTTTTGCGTATCAAAGACGTGCTGTTTTCCGCCTTCAAAGACGATCGCCTGGTAGGGATTGCGAACCCTCTCCCCAGCCAGCACAGCTCGATCTTCCTCGCGGATGCCCCTAATTGAGTTGTTGCGATCGCCAAATACTAATTCGGCTGAAAACCCTAATTCAATATCATCTTTGCCGATAATTTCCTCAACATTTTTCCCCACATATTCAGCAAAACTTTGATTAACAAAAATGTATCTAAAATTTCTATTTTTAGCAAAAACTCTGTCCGCAGCAGCTTCCATTACAGCCCGCAACAATAGTTCTTGACTTTCCGAATCCAGAGCACAATTATTTTGAAGTGTATCCTTGACAATGGTCGGTTTAGATGCTAAGATATTTAACTCTTTTGCACAAATTTGAGCTACTGTGTGGAGCAAACAAAGGTGTTCCAAATTAAAAACATTTGCCTGCTCTGCACCAATGAAAAATACTCCCAATAATTCCTCAGTTTCATCCGGGTTGGCTGGTGCCATCAAGAGCGACTGAAACTGAGCCATTGGTGCCGGAGCCATGTTGTGCGCCCAGTCCCGATTGCCAGCAAGCCATTCAGCGCGAGCAGCTTGCAACCGCCCTTCCATTTCGGATCGGGTGCTAGCAGTTAAGGGCTGTAAGTGTTGCAGGTATAGTCGATCGTCCGGTAGGGTCAAAATGGCGATCGCCGCCCCAGGAATCAGGCGATCGAGATATGCCAGACACGCAGACCAAATTTCATCAGCACTGAGACTGGTTTGAACTTTTGCAGTAAGTTCGTTGAGAACTTGCAGTTCCAAGGTACGCTGGCGGACTTGTGCTTTGAGGCTGGCGGCTAGGATTTGCATAGTGCTCACCACACTGGTTTGCTTATATTATAATTATTGATTTTCAAATTTTTGTAAACAATCATCTTAAAATATATCCGACGAAAAGACAACGTTTTATATTTATATTACCTTCACGCGCTAAAAAACCAAGGCGCGATCGGGAGCAAAGAGACACTGCTCAATGCAAGCTCTCGCTCCCGCTGCGACTTAACATCACACCTAAAGATAGATGCAATATCCAGACTTCCGTGGCTTAAACAAAAAAAAATTAGACCAAAGTTCAAACCCTCAAATTCATCTGTAGAGTCAATCAAAAATCGAAAATCGAAAATCAATGGACGGTGAAACTAGCCCATTAAAATCACATTATCGATCACATGGATCACGCCGTTATCAGCTTCGATATCCGCAGCGACAACTGTAGCATTTTTCACCTCAAAACCGTCAGAACAATCAATTTTAATCGGCGAACCTTCCAAGGAAGTAACAAAACCGAGTTTTGCCAAATCAGCTTTCATAAACTTCCCCGATACGACGTGAAACATCAAAATCCTAGTCAGTTGGGGAACGTTCTGCACTAGGGTGGTGATAGTTCCCGGTGGCAATTTGGCAAAAGCATCGTCAGTGGGTGCAAAGACAGTGAAAGGGCCCGGACTTTTGAGCGCATCTACTAAATTAGCTACTTGCACGGCTGTTACGAGGGTTTGGAACGAACCCGCACCTACGGCAATATCAACAATATCAGGCATTGTGTTTTACCTCATCTGGGAAAAAAGTTCTATTAAGTATCGTAAACTGAGGCGGGCAACAATACCTACTGTCTTTTTTGAAAAATTGGTAATTATTTTGTAGTCAGGACTTCAATCCTCACATTTTTGAGGAGGACTTCAGTCCTCACTACAAACCTAATAATATAGGACTTACATATGGCAGCCCAGAAACCGGGTTTTGTACGAAAATACTTCGTTAAAACCCGCAGATTAGGTAAAAAACCCAGTTTCGAGGAGTCGGAGTGCGTAAGTCCTGTAATAGTTATTTTACCCGATATAATATTACTAACCGCTTGGGAATTTAACGGCGGGGGGGGTTTACAATTGGTACATTACTGCTGGCGATTGTGATACCCCAATTCTCTGTTTCTAAATCTTCTACTTCAGCCTTTAGGTTTTCTCCCTTGTGAATGCTAAAACTGCCGTACAAAATTAAAACTTCAAAAATATCCGTATGAATCAAAGCTGCTTTCCGGTGCGCGTTTTCACCTAAATGAAAACCAATCAAATCAGCTTCAGGATCTTTGACATCTTCAGGATGGAACACCTCCCAACTGATGTCTCTGCAGTCATGAAATACTATGCTATAAGGCAATCGATCGCCTGTCGGATCGTAAATACATTCAAATAAAATTTCATTCCCCCACAAAGACACATTGACATTGGTGATGAGGGATGTAAGTCCACCTAAATTAAGCAAGTTGTAGTCATCGGGCATATTAATTACTCACTTTTTCTCCAGTATTGTGCGTCCCAGGAATATTATTGCCAAATTCATCGCTTGTTTTGACCAAACTGCCATCTTTGTCAAGACGCAAACCTTTGTTTATTTTTCGGCCATCTGAACCGTATCTGGGAGCTGGGGTGCGTACAACTTCACCATCAGGACGGATATTGACTCGCGAACGATCGGCAAATTCGTATTCAAGATAACCACCTTTAGTAGGTCTGATTTCTGCACCCAATCCGCGCAAAAAATCATCTACTTCTTGGCGAGTCATCCCGGTTAAGTCTCCAAACTCAGATGCAATTCCATTTCCTCCCACTCCCTGACTCGGCACTCAAGTCTCCTCACCAACCATTGCTTATTGGAGTTTAGCAGGGTTGAATAATCGGAACAAGGAAGTTCGGCAACGGATTCGCTTTCTGAGGATGTAAGGGATGGAAGGAAGAAGGAAGAAGGAAGAAGGAAGAATCATTCCTCAAATTCGCAATGGCTAATTACCAATGCCCAATGCTTTTCGGCTCAATTACCAATTACCAATTCCCAATTTTCAAAACAAATAGGGCGCGCACCGCACGCCCTATCTATCAGCAATTACCCAACAATTATTTCTTAGCCGAGTTGAACTTTAACTACGCGGTTCTTTTCTGCTTCTGCTTTGGGCAAATTCAGGTGCAAAACTCCATTTTTGTACTCAGCTTGTACGCTGTCATTTTGAATCCGTGCGGGTAGGGGAATCACCCGGCGGAACGAACCGTAACGGAACTCAGAGCGAGTCATGCCTTTCTCTTCACTCTTAGTTTCCTGACGGCGTTCGCCGCTGATAGCAACAGCTTCTGCGGTTACTTGTACATCCAAATCCTTAGCTTCCATGCCTGGAACTTCTAATTTAAGGTGGATGGCTTCGGGAGTTTCATCGAGTTCGGCGGCGGGTACAAAAGCAACACCGTTAGATGCGCGATCGGTTGCTGGCGTCAAGCTATCAAACAACCGATTCATTTCTCGCTGCAAGGAGTCCATTTCCCGCAAAGGTTCCCAACGAATAAGTGCCATAACTAATACCTCGACTATCTGAAATTTTTAGGGTTGAGAAACACTTGACTCAACCTGTATTTAATATATTCCAGCTCCCGAAATAGGGGGATTCGGTTTTCCGCAAAAAGGGCGATCGCATTTCCGAACATTCGCGATCGGTATTGTAAAATCATCCTAGGTACGGGTATCCGATCCAACCCGAACCCAGCCATTTTAGATTTTAGATTCCAGCGATGAATTCCCATCTAAAATCTCAAATCGAAACAAAATTAACCCCACCGCGAATGCTGATAAGAAGCGTAGGTATCAAACAAAGCACCCACCAAACCAAAAGTTAGACCGATCACTAAAAAGCCCTGGATCGGACAGCCGCTGCCGAAAGTAGCTAAAAACTGCAAAATTAGGTCTTCTCCAGAACGACCGACCCCTTGGAGAGCAGGCACGAAGCCGATCAGCGAAAAGCTAGTCAATCCCGCGCCGATTAACAATAAGGGGGCGACAAAGCTCAACAGGCTGGTCAACAGTAGAGAGCGCAGAAAATTGGGGAAAATGCTCATAAGAGTCAGTAAATTCAGCTAAACTGCCGAAAGGTGCAAGCAAACAAAACTTGTCTTTTTCCAGGATAGGTAGCCATCGCCCTCAGTAGCCGGTTCTGTCAGAAATCTTAAATGTTAGAGAAAAAACTTGTTTAAGATTTGTAGATAGATTTCATTTTTGCAGTTGTTATACACTCGAAATCCCCTTGAGCACCCCTACATCTTCGAGCCTCAGATTGTGGAGTCAGCGCTTGTTTGCAGCAATTTTATTGGGCGGCCAAGTCATGCTGCACTTGCTGAAGGGCAAAATTCACCGCCGCAACACCCTCGACCAAATGGCAGCCGTCGGCCCGGAATCCCTGCTGATTGCTTTGCTGACTGCGGGTTTTGTCGGCATGGTATTTACGATTCAGGTAGCGAGGGAGTTTGTTAACCTCGGTGCCGGCAATGTCGTCGGCGGCGTTTTGGCTTTGTCTTTGACTCGCGAGCTCGGCCCCGTCTTAACAGCCGTAATCGTGACGGGACGGGTAGGTTCGGCTTTTGCAGCGGAAATCGGCACGATGCAGGTAACAGAACAGATAGATGCCCTGCTGATGCTCAGAACAGACCCGATCGACTATTTAGTAATTCCCCGCGTCATTGCTTGCTGCATGATGCTGCCAATTTTAACCATCATGTGTCTCGTCACCGGCATCGCCGGCGGACTGCTGATTGCTACGACTATGTACGGCATCTCTCACAGCGTGTTTTTAGAATCAGTCCGCAATTTCCTGAGTCTGTGGGATATTTGCAGCGCGGCAATTAAGGCTTTTGTATTCGGTGGCTTGATTGCTGTAATCGGCACTAGCTGGGGTTTGACCACCACTGGCGGGGCAAAAGGCGTCGGCCAATCGACTACTACGGCGGTGGTGACGGCTTTACTGGCTATTTTTATTGTGAACTTTTTCCTGACTTGGCTGATGTTTCAGGGGACGGGATCTAGCGTACTCAAAGGCCTGTAAGCTAGGAAACAGATAAAATATGAATAATCGGCAACATTCGTTTACTACCCTTGATTTAAACCCGTGAATACAACTGCCTCTTCGACTGCGCCGACAAGTACGATCGAACTCGCTCCGAGTTATGCGATTCCCCTAGTCCTGGTACTGGCGGCCCTACCGCTACTGTTCGTTCAGAAGTGGGTGAGTTTGCCGCTTTCTGTGTTCGGCTTGTTTCTGATGTACCAAACCGCCACCCTCCGGCTACAATTTACCCCAACAGATTTGGACATTTATCGATCGTCCAAGTTAATCCGCCGCTTTCCTTACCGAGAATGGCAAAATTGGCGGATATTTTGGCCTGCGGTGCCGATTTTGTTCTATTTCAAAGAAATTAACAGCATTCACTTTCTGCCGGTTCTGTTCGATCGTAAAATGCTACAGACCTGCTTAGAACAGCGCTGTCCCCGTCAAGACTAAAAAAGTTGTTAATTTTTAATTTTTAACTTTTCCGTGCCCACGCCGAACAAAATTTCCCATGAATTCAGACGAATCTCCAACCCAAGAACCCCAACCACAACCAGCCGCCCCAAGCGGTGAAGGCGAAGTCGATTTGCCCGTGAATGAGACGGAATACCAACTTCTATCTCAAACAGAGGATTTGTGGCTCGACGAAAATGAACTGCCAGCCCAACTCCCGCCAGAAACAGACCCGCCGCTGGCAGAGGAAGATGCCGAAATCGCCCAATTCGTGGACGAAGCAGGCGCAATTGCCCAAATTCCGCCCAACACCCACGATGGCGAATCAGAAAGTCCGATCGCTCAAATCGAGCTTCCAACAGACTCTGTGCCAACAGCAACCGCAGAAACGGTAACGCCCATCCCAGACAATGTTACCGAACAGTTGGCAGAGAGAGTCAAAGAATTGCACCAGCAAGAACAAGCTTTGACTGAAAAAATTGCCGCCTTGGAAGCCGAGAAAGCCAATGCTATAGAAGCGTTGGGCCAGGCTCAAGCCTCGATCGGGCGTTTGGTACAAGACGGCTTGATTCAATTAGATCAGCGCAAACAAGCGCTACAAATAGAAGTAGAAAAACTCGAACGTCGGCGCGATCGAATTCAAAAGGAAATGCGAACCACTTTTGCCGGCGTTTCCCAAGATTTAGCAATTCGAGTCCAGGGTTTCAAAGACTATTTAGTAGGCAGTTTGCAGGATTTGGCCGCTACCGCCGAACTCTTAGATTTGACACCGCCAGTGCAAGAGACACCACAGCGAACTGCTGCTGAGGAGTCTCAATCCTCAGCACCGGTAAATCCCAAATTTGCCGAACAGGGATTTCAAGAACAAGCCAAACAAATTCGCCGCACCCTCGATCAATACCGCACTGTCCCCGACTACTACGGCCCGCCTTGGCAACTTCGCCGCACTTTTGAACCCATCCACGCGGAACGAGTTTCTAACTGGTTTTTCACCCAAGGAGGAAGGGGTGCTTTGCGGACTATGGGTTCGCGCTTGCAAAATATCTTGATTACTTCGACAATTATTTCTGTACTCAGAAGCGTCTACGGCGGGCGGGTGCGGACTTTGGTGCTCGCCAACAGTCCCGAACGTTTGGGAGAGTGGCGCCGGGGTTTGCAGGACTGTTTGGGCATTACTCGCAGCGATTTCGGCCCGGAAAGGGGGATTATTATGTTTGAGTCTGCGGAGGCTTTGGCTCAAAAAGCCGATCGACTGGTGAAAGATGGCAAATTGCCGCTAATTGTCATTGATGAAACTGAGGACTTAATTAGTTTGTCAATCCTGCAATTTCCTTTATGGCTGGCCTTTGCTGCTGATCCGCAAACTTTGATGGCGGCTAAGGATTTTTGATTGGGTAATGGGTAATTGGTAATTGGTAATTGCTAATTAGTAATTGCTAATTGCTAATTATGCTAGGGGAAAGGTTGAAACTTTTAAAAGTACACGAAATCTCAAATTAAAAAATGGCTAGCTGGATAATTTTAAATGGCGCATTGCTAATAGCAGCTTATCTGCTGGGTTCGATTCCGACTGGGTACGCCTTGGGGAAATGGATGCTAGGAATTGATATTCGAGAGGTTGGTTCGGGTTCGACTGGTGCGACTAACGTACTGAGGACTTTGGGCAAAGGGCCGGGGTTGGGGGTGTTGTTGGTTGACGTGTTGAAGGGGGTAAGTGCGATCGTCCTAATCCGCTATATTTACTCTCTCACTTTTACCAGCCAGCTAGCAACCGCCGCAGGTTTAGAAAATACTGCAACTGTCCTCCCTTGGATGGCAACTTTGGCGGGTTTCTCGGCTGTTTTGGGCCACAGCAAATCTATTTGGCTGGGGTTTACCGGCGGTAAATCAGTGGCTACGAGTTTGGGAGTTTTGCTAGGTTTGTACTGGCCTGTTGGTTTGGGAACTTTCGGAATTTTCGGGATAGTATTTGCGGTATCGCGAATTGTCTCTTTAAGTTCGATTATAGGGGCAATTAGCGTTTCTGGATTGATGTTTGCTTTACATCAGCCGCTGGCTTATGTATTGTTTGGAATTGCGGGCGGGGTATTTGTAATTGTGCGGCACAGGAGTAATATTCAGCGCTTGTTGAATGGTACTGAACCGAGGATTGGAGAGAAATTGGAAACAGCAGCTAGCGATTGAGCGGTAGAATTGTTGTACCGCTGGTTGCAGATTACTATTTCTCTGTCCAATCTTCGATTTCCGCTTTTGTAGGAGGCGTTGCAGCGCATTATACAGCTTAGAATCCCTGAACCGAGATAATGCTATTGAGAATGCTGTTTTGCAGTTGAGCAGGCGTTACAGCCTCCACAAAACCGATGAATTCTCCTGAATTCCTGAGTTTGATCGCAGTCCCTGAAGTCGCCATCGATGTGGGTTTTAATTGATCGGGTGTGACAAAAGAACCCGCTGCTTGCGGAACTTCAAACTGTACTGTAATGAGTACATTTGGCAAATTTTCCAACACTATATCATTCACAGTCAAACCGTCTGCTAATCCAATTTTATCGAAAGCGGGTCTGAAACTTACAAGGAGATCGGCATTATTGACATCTGTAACTCCGGGTTCTGCTTGGAGGACGTACAAGTTGCTGCCCCCGATTTTTATTGGATTATTTTCAGTGAAGCCTCCTAAAAAGTCTCGACCCAAACCTCCCACTAGAGTGTCATTTCCGTTACCGCTAACTAAAAAGTCATTGCCTTTACCGCCCACTAAAACATCATTTCCACTGTCACCCAGAATAAAATCTCCGTCTTGACCGCCGTTGAGAGAGTCATTTCCGTCCCCTCCCAATATTGCGTCTTTCCCTTTTCCCCCGAATAAAGAATCGTTGCCAAAAATCCCTCTGATAATATCTTCCCCCTCATTGCCAAAGATCAAATCGTTGGTTATTGCGCCATCGATTGTATCGTCACCTCCTAGCAGCAAAACTCCCCCAGAGGAAATTCCTCCACTTCCGATCCGTAAATCTACATATTCGGATGTATTGTCGCCAAAAAAGCGCGACGATCCTGATGGGTCTCTTTGTAAAGCCATAAAATATCTTCTCCGTAAAATCTCAGATGCCAAGATTATTAAATAAGCCAATCTCAAAGTCTATTCATAAAGTCATAACTTTGAGTTCATAAAAGTCATAACTTTGAGTTCATAAAAGTCATATTTGTGCTACGCTCGACACCAACGAGTGCAGCGAGTTAAGGGGATGGAACAATTTAGGTGTCTAAATCCAGGAGATATTCTGCGCGATCGCTACCGAATTATCGCTAAATTAGGTGAGGGAGGGTTTGCTAAAACCTATACGGCTAACGACGCTTTGGGCAGCCCCGAAAATCCCTTGTGCGTCGTCAAGGAAATTCCGCCTCCTGAATCTAACGATCCGCGGCTGTTGGAGGAAGCACAACAGCAATTTGAAAAAGAAGCTAAAACCCTGAAGTATCTCGATAAGTGTCCGCAGATTCCCAAGTTAATCGATCGCTTTCTTGAACAGGGAAAATTTTACTTAATTCAAGAATACATCGAAGGAAATCCGCTGAACAAAGAGATCGGTTCAGGCAGGCAGTTTCAGGAGTCAGAAGTTATTGATTTATTGCAGGACATTTTGTCCGTTTTAGCTTTAGTCCACGATCAAGGGATTATTCACCGCGATTTAAAACCATCAAACTTAATCCGGTGCACAAGAACCGGCAAAATTGCCGTGATTGATTTTGGCGCGGTAAAAGCGATCGGCACTTTGGCGATCGAGGGCGGCCAAATAACTCAAACTCGTGTCATCGGTACAGACGGTTATATGCCAGCCGAACAGTGGAAAAATCAACCAAGATTTAACAGCGATATCTATGCTGTGGGAATCATTGGCATTCAAGCGATCGCAGGGTTAGATATTGAAGACTTTTTTCATGATAAAAAAACGGGGGAACTCGTCTGGCACTACTCAACTGACGATCGCCCGATGGTACAAATTAGCGACAAGCTGAAAAAAGTTTTAAATAAGATGGTGCGTTACCACTTTAACGATCGCTATCAATCTGTTGCTGAAGTGTTGCAGGATTTGATCTCGCTAACAGCGTTGCACTCACCTGCGCCCTCTTCACAACAACCTCTGCTGCCGAAGCCTCAACGCCAATGGCAAGATACATTGAGAGTCTGCTTGCCGATCGCGATCGCAGGATGCCTCGGGCTAGCAGCATTTTTAATACACAAAATTTTCACCCCTCAAACTTGTCCCTTAATCCAGGGAGATGCTGTGAGTTGTGGCGATGAAATTCTCATCAAAACATCTGCTTCGCGATTAAAGCAATGGGGAGTAAATGATTTTTTTAATGGAAACCATCAATCAGCTTTTAATTTATTAAAACAATCGTGGAACGAAGAAGAACGCAAAGATCCAGAAACTTTAATTTACATGAATAATGCTCTTTTGAACGCCCAAAAAGCTGATTACTACACCCTGGCAGTTGCCGTTCCCATCAGCAACACCGAAGGAGGTACTGTCAATTCTGATTTGGCTAGAGAAATGTTGCGCGGCATTGCCCATGCCCAAACAGAAGTCAACCTAGGAGTGTTTCATTCCGATCGCAATAACTACTTTCCCGGTCAAGGTTTTTTAGCAGGAAAAGCCATTAATGGCAAGGGTATTAGAGTCATTATCGCTGACGATGCCAACCTCAAAACAGAAGCAAAAGCTAGGGCCTCTTCACTCGTGAAGCAAACCGAGATATTGGGCGTCGTCGGTCACTATACTAGCGAGATGACTGTGAATGCAGTCGATACTTATGACAAAAATCATTTAGTCTTAATTTCGCCTGGGACTACAACGGAACAATTAACAGAAAAACCTCGGAAGTTTTTCTTTCGCACTGTCCCTAGACATCAAATTACTGCTGAAAACTTCAAGAACTATCTGATTGAAAACGCAGGTCAGAAAAAAGCGGTGGGTTTCTACTGTCCTGAGATTCAAGCTACTTCTTCATTGTGGGAAGAATTCAGAAAACAGTTTAGACAAGCAGGAGGGAATATTTTAAGCATCACTGAATACAATGTGTGTAAGAAAAATTTCAACGTTGAACTAGCATTACAAGAAGTCGAACGAAGCGAGAAAACAGCGATCGTCTTAAGTACGAGTCATGTCCCGGATGCAGTCAAAAATGCGATGGCACTTATTAAAGCCAATGGCGCTCGCAATTGGGTAGTGGGAACCGGGGGCATCTACAGCCAGAAAACCTTAGAAACTGCCTCCCAGTTACCGTCTTTTGAGAAACTGGTGACATCATCCTCTTGGCATCCCTTAGCTGCTCCCAACCGCACATTTGCCGAAAACGCTCGAAAGCTTTGGGGAGGAAACGTCAACCACCGCACAGCTTTAACCTACGATGCAACTTGGACGCTAATTACAGCAATAGAAATGCAACAGCAACCGAGCCGCGAAGGGATGCAGAAAACTATTGCGAGTCCGAATTTTAGCGCCACAGGAGCAACAGGAACTATTGAGTTTGATGCGAACGGCGATCGCCAAAATTTTCAACCGGATTTAGTGCATATTGTCAAGTGTCGAAAAGAACAGTTCGGTGTAGCTTTTGTTCCCGTCAAATATCGGACGGCAAAATCGGCAGGTTTAAAGTGCGATTGAACTCGTTTTTGACGGTTTCTGTGCGTTATTCCTGACTTATTTACCTAATTCTTGAGAACGCAAACAAGCTGCTTTCACGGCTTCGATTAGCGCAGAACGAAAGCCGCTACTCTCTAATTTAGCAATTCCCGCAATAGTTGTACCGCCGGGACTCGTAACTTGATCTTTCAATTGTGCCGGGTGCATTCCCGTTTCTTGCATTAGCTTCGCTGTACCGAATACTGTTTGTAAAGCTAATTGAGAGGCGATCGCCCGTGGCAGCCCAGCACAAACTCCGCCATCTGTCAACGCCTCAATCAAAATTGCTACATAACCAGGCCCGGAACCCGAAAGCCCAGTCACCGCATCCAGCATACTCTCAGGTACTTCTACCACTTCTCCCACGGCCTGAAAGATGCGCTTTACCAATTCTAAATCAGCCGGTTGAACAAGTTTTCCCGGAGCGATCGCGCTCATTCCCGCCCCTACCGTGGCTGGAGTATTCGGCATCACCCGCAGCACTCCCCGCCCCGGAAAAGCTGGTTCGAGCTTGCTCAGTGGCACTCCTGCCAAAATCGACACTACCAGCGCTTGTGGCGGGGAATTAGCCGTTTCTCCATTATTTCCCTGTTGGCGATCGGCCGCCACCGCCAACTCCAAAGCTACCGTATCAAAAACTTGCGGTTTAATTGCCAAAAACAGCACTTCTGTAGCGACAGCAACTTCTAGATTGCTGGCTGTTGTTCCAATCCCGTATTTCTCAGTCAAAAACTCGCGGCGCTTTACCCCAGGCTCGCTCACCAATATTTCTGAAGGCAAATAAACTTTTTCTGCTATTAAGCGGGATAAGAGAGCTTCTCCCATTACCCCGCCGCCGATCGTACCAAATTTTATGTTTGTCATTAGTCAGTTGTCACTTGTCACTTTTGAGTTATCAGTTGTCAGTTGTCAGTTGTCAGTTGTCATTGGTTACTTAGTTGTTAGCTAATGTTATTAATCCGCAGTGTTTATTCCACAGTTATTAGTTGTTAACTATTGACTACTGACTACTAACTACTCACCACTGACTACTGTCAACTGTCAACTGTCAACTGTCAACTGAACTACTGAGCTACTGGAGCTTGTTCTGCCGGCCAGACTGTCGGTGCAGGAGCAGCAGCACGAGGCCGTCCTTGAGCAGGAGGCACTTCGTGAACCACACCAGACTGAGTTCTCACCTGCACGCAGCTAGGCGTAAACAAGAAAATACTTTCGCCAATTCGCTCTTGATGACCGTCAAGGGCATAAGTACCGCCCGCCACAAAGTCCACAGCTCTTTGCGCTTGGTCTGGGTCCATCACCGTCAGGTTCAAAACCACAGACTTGCGTTCCTTAAGGGCTCGAATTGCTGCCGGCATCTCTTCAAAAGTGCGCGGCTCCATTACTACTACTTCCGAAATCCCGTTCATAGCTCCAGGCATTCCAATCACGTTATTCATTACTGACCCTACTCCGCCGGTTGGTGCAACGACATCCATACCTGTCGATCCTACTACTGACCGCTCTCGCATTCTACGATTTTGACGACGTTCTTCTTCTGCGGCTGCGACTGCAGCGGGGTTCGGTTCAGGCGCTTGGTAGAAGTTCTGATAGCGCTCCCCTTCCGTTTCGTCGTAAACGTCATCGTACTCAGGCTCATTGTTGATGCCTACAAAATCTCGCAGTTTAGAAAAAATATTCATGATTCACGCTCCTTCACGACTTGGCTGCCCCGACTATACTCGCGTTGCGCGTTAGTCGCGGGTAGCTGACTATTCTATATTTAACCCAAATTGTCTTTATCAGAAGATTTCAATTATTTATCCCCTCCTAGAGCCAAATAAGGTTTGTCCTAGCCGTACCATAGTAGCACCTGCTTGAATTGCCAAATGATAATCTCCCGACATCCCCATCGAGAGCTGCTGCATTTGAATGCAGGGCAAATTTTGGTGCTGGATTTTCTGTGCAAGTTCGCGAGTGCTGTTAAATAATTCGAGGATTTGCGAGTCATCTAATCCCAGCGGAGGAATTGTCATCAAACCTTGAATTTTGATATGCTGACATTTGTTGAGTTCTGGAAGGTCGGCCAGCAGTTCTGGAACGCTCCAGCCGTATTTGTCCGGGTCGGGCAACATTTTGACTTGCAGGCAGACTTGTGGAGAGGAGGACATTTCCCCCGCCAAGCGCGAAAGTCGCTGAGCGAGTTTTAAATTGTCGAGAGAGTGAATCCACTGGAAATGCTCTAGGGCTTTGGCGACTTTGTTGGCTTGCAAGTGGCCGATCAAGTGCCAGTTGATATCCGGTAAATCTTGCAGTTGGCTTTGTTTTTCGGCAGCCTCTTGAACCTTACTCTCGCCAAAATCCCGGATACCGGCGTCGTATGCTTCGCGGATAGCATCAGTCGGTACCTGTTTGGTAACGGCAATTAACCGCACTGAGTCCGGCAAGTGTTGGCGAATGCTTTTAATTCGAGAGGCTATGGTCATGGGTACTCAACGCTCTTGACGGGAGGGAAGGAAAATTAAGACAGTTACCAATTACCAAATTACTGATTTTCGTTATTGAAATGTGCGCTGGTGAATGGTCTGCAATTGGTCGTACTCGTGATATTGACCGCTGCGACGCAGGGTTCGCAGGCGAATTTCAACCATGAGGCGAGCGTCGGAGCGGCTAATTGGTTCAAATCTCAGCCCGCCAGGGCCGTTTGTCACCAAAAAAAACAGGCGCTGGGCGTATAGGGTGGTAAATAATTCTTGGCTGTCTTCAACCTGGGATACCCTGAAGAGGAGGCCAAAGTTTGGATGATTCAGGTAAGTTTCGGTAGTCATTCACGCTCACAATCGATCAATTTTAGATTAAAGATTTAGATTTTAGATTTTAGTTTCGCTCGATCGCCCGACGGTGTTGTTTGACGGCGGGCTACAAAGGGCGATCGCCGTAGCCGTGCAGTAGTCTCCGTCGTGGCTGAGGCTTAATTGCCACTGGCAATTTCCCCAAACAGAGGCTTGTGCTGCTGCGGTTCCGTGCAGTTGCACATTGGGAGCACCGTTTTCGGAGCGCCGAATTTCCACATCTGCATACCGTATTCCCCGCCATCCCGTGCCTAGAGCTTTGACAACGGCTTCTTTTGCTGCCCAGCGCCCCGCTAGCTGGTTGCAGGAAACTCGATTCATTTTACCTTTAATGCTGCTGTGTTGAGAATTTAGTTGCCCGCAATCCCTTTGTTCGGCGGGCGTGTAAACTTTTTCGAGGAAGCGATCACCAAACCGATCTAATGCGGCTTGTATACGCGGAACATATACAATATCTGTCCCAAGATAGATGTTCAAGGTCTTGGTTCTCTAAATATTTGTCTCCATTACTTTAGCAGGACTGTCGCGCACCAGACAAAACTTACTCAAATCTAGGCCGGTGTTCCAAACCCCGCTCGAATCAGTCATTCCCAATTCTTCAATATTATTCAATCTAAAATCTAAAATCTAAAATCTAAAATCTCAACTGTCCCAGCCCCAAACGAAGCGGGCGCTCCAGAGGACGAGCAAGCAGCCGAGGGCGATCCAGTCTCGGATTTTCAATTGCAACTGGTGCCATTCTACCCGGTGTCGATCGGGACTGGTGAAGCCGCGAACTTTCATGGCGCTGGCAATTTGTTCAGCTCGCAGGAGCAAGTTTTCTAACAGCCGCTCTGCTATCATCAACCACACTTGAGCTGCGCTGCGAAATCCGAGTTTTTTCCAGTTTATCGCTCTGGTTCTGACCGATCGCACTAAATTTTGTATTTCTTCCAATACTAGGGGAATGAATCGCAAAGATAAAGTTAATGTTAAGGCTATTTCGGTAATAGGCCAGTTCAAGCGGCGCAAGGGCTGCATTAAGTTTTCAAGGGCGGCGGTAATTTCTTCGCTGGCTGTGGTGAGAAGGTAGAGGTTGGTGCTGTAAATTACTGTGAAAAATAGGGTGCTGACGTTGATAGCTAAATCTAAGGATTTGCGGGTGATTTTAATCGGGCCTTGTTTGAATACAACGTAACGGTAGTTTGTGGGTTGGGGGAGTTGATTTGAGTTTTGGGCTTTGGGATTGGGGATTGGGGAGTTTGAGCCTAAGTTAAAAGATTGGTACCAGGGTTTGGGCTTTTGAGGGGGCGAAAGGGTTGCCGGCTGTTGGGAAAAGGCTAATTCGTCGGCGGGGATGCGGGGCTGGTGTTCTGCGGGGAGTCCGTCGGGGGCGATCGCGCTGAGGCAAAATACTAATAGGCAGAATAGCAGCAGCATTCCCATTTGCTGTTTCCACACGCGCCAGGGAATTGCTGCTGTTAGTGTGAGTACGATTAACATTCCTACTAGCATCAACCGCCAGATGGGATTGGCGAGTATGGGTGCAATCAGAAATGTCATCAACCAAGCTAATTTTACGCGGGAGTCTAGCCGGTGAAGCCAGGTTACTGGTTGTTCTAGGTAAAGTCCTATGGGGAGCGATCGAAGTAAGTCCATCTTGTCGATTTTAGATTTTAGATTTTAGATTTTAGATTGATTGAGGGATTGATTGAGGGATTGATTGATTGAGGGATTGATTGATTGAGGGATTGATTGAGGGATTGATTGATTGAGGGATTGATTGAGGGATTGATTGAGGGATTGATTGAGGGATTGATTGATTTTTGAATGGGATTATTTGATTGAGCAATTGATTTTTTGAGTGGGGATTATTTGAGTGTTTGATTTTTGATAGGAAATTTTTGTTGAATTTTGACATTTTTTTATTTGCGATTTGCTGTTGGGTTTTTAGCAATTAAAGTTTTGATGGACGCAACTGTCATCGCTAAAATCTCATTGGTTTCTGACATGATACTTTTCAATTTAGTGGCATCTACCAATTCAGCTTCAACTATTAACTCCATCCAGTAAAGACTTTCATCCGCTTCTTCTTCCACTATCCTGAGTTTAGAAATTAAGTCTGCTGTTGACTTAGCACGACAAGCCGCTCGATAATTGGCTCCTACAGAAGTTGCTGAACGAATTAACTGCTTGCCAATTACCTGAGAAGCGGAGCCTTTGGGCAGCGCATCTACTAGCTTAATAACTCTCAATGCTAGCTGCTTTGTTCTTCTTTTAAACTCTTGTTCGTCCACCTTGCGATTTTAGATTTTAGATTGTTTGATTTGGAATTGTTTCAAATACCAAGTAATTGAATTGCCAAGAGGCGAAGGAAGACAAAAGAAAAAAATCGCAACTTAATTATACCATTAAACTGCGTTTTCTCTTCAATCTAAAATCCCAAATCTAAAATCTAAAATCACTTCACGCGCAGTGCTCTGTTTGTTGTGCTCATTTCGGTGGCACGAACTTTTTTGCCTCTCCAAAGTAGCCGCATTGGTGTACCGGTAAAGCCTAGGTGTTTGCGGAATTGGCTTTCCATGTAGCGGCGGTAGTTTTCGGTGAAGCGTTTGGGATCGTTGACGAATAGGGCGATTGTCGGTGGCTGCGATCGCACTTGAGTACCGTAATAGATTTTGCCTTGTTTTCCTTGGCGGGTAACTGGGGCTGAGTGCCAGGTTGTGGCTTCTTCTATCACTTCGTTAATGACGGCGGTAGGGACGCGACGTTTGTGTTCGTCGGAGGCTTTATCTACTAATTCAATGATTTTTTCAACTCGCTGTCCACTCATGGCGCTAACAAAAATCATTTCTGCCCAGTCGAGGAAATAAAGTCGGGTTCTTACTTCTCTTTCGTACTCGTATATGGTGTCGGACTCTTTTTCTACGGCATCCCATTTGTTGACGACTATGATGCAGGCGCGACCTTCTTGGCTGATGCGATCGGCTAATTTTTGGTCTTGATCCGTAACGCCGTCAATTGCGTCAATTACTAACAGTATGACATTGGCGCGGCGGATGGCTTTGAAAGCGCGGTTGATCCCGAAAAATTCTGCGCCGTATTCGACGTTTTTCTTTTTGCGAATTCCGGCTGTGTCAATCAGGCGGTAGGTTTTACCGTTGCGTTCTACTAAGGTGTCGATCGCGTCGCGGGTTGTGCCGGAAATCGGGCTGACTATGGCGCGATTTTCTCCGAGAAATGCGTTTAACAAACTCGATTTTCCAACGTTGGGACGACCGATAATTGCTACTTTAATTTCCTCAACTTCTGGTAATACTTCCGTGGGAAGGTAAGTAATTAATTTGTCAAGCAATTCGCCGGTGCCGTTGCCGTGAATGCCGGAAATTGGGTAAGGTTCTCCCATTCCCAATTGCCAAAAGTCGGCTGCTTGGGTGAGTCCTGTATTTTCCGATTCGCATTTGTTGACGGCGAGAATGACTGGGACTTTTTGCAGTCTCAGCCAAGATGCGATCGCTTCGTCGCCGCCGGTGAGCCCGGTTTTTCCGTCAACTACGAAAATGGCTGCGCTGGCTTCTGCGAGGGCCGCCATTGCTTGTTCGCGAATTAAAGGCAGAAATTCGGTCTCGTCGTCGAATACTAGCCCGCCGGTGTCTACGACTTGATATTCCCGATCGCCCCAGTATGCTGGTCTGTAAGTGCGATCGCGCGTGATTCCTGGTTCGTCGTGGACGATCGCGTCTTGGGTGTTGGCTAAACGGTTGACGATCGTCGATTTGCCTACATTGGGGCGTCCAATAATAGCAACTATAGGTAGAGACATAAAAGTAGCAGCAATGAGGCTGCGCCGTAATTTTGAGCTTTAGTCTTGTATTGTAAGCTAATCTGACGAGATTTTTATAGATTGAGGCTGTGTTTCTGTCTTTTCATGCTGTAGGCGGTGTTTTACTGATCGCCCGTTTAAACATCGAACCCTAAAAAATAGCCACAGCCTATGGATCTGCATTCCCAGCCCCACTCTGAGAATTAGAAATAAAACTTAAATAACTCAACAAATCATCTCATCTGTGGTAATTCTTTGATGATTATGAAGGTAGATATAGGATTTTAGGGATCGGCTATTATTGAAAAAAAGCAGGAGTTTAGTTTTTGACGAAAGCTTAAAACAGCAGCTTAAAAATGGAAACTAAATTTCCCTCAAAGCTCAAAACATTAGGTGGTAATATGGCTGTTCTGCAACTAGAAGACGGTAGAACATATACGGATATCCGGGGGATCGCGAGTCAACTGGCCGTTTTAAATATTGAGATCGATTCCCTGCCCACAAACAAAAATCCGGCGTTTCAGGAACTGCTAGTTCAAGACATTCTCAATGTTACAGAAAAACAGCAGATTCTCGGAGCATTTAATAGCGAGTTTGAAGAGTTTAAGCGCGCCAGCGGATATAAGTGGTGCGACTTGAAAGTGCTGCATCCAGGTTCGCAGCAGATTTACGCGCTGATGACTCAAAGCGATCGCACTCACACCCACACAGATGCAGAAGTTCTTCACATTTTAGCTGGGGAATGCGTTTTTGGGTTTGTGTATTCTAACGGCTCTCAGGTACAATTAATGCTGCAAGCTGAAGAATACATTAAAGTGCCTGCCAATACCGAACATTGGTTTTATCTCACTCCGTCGCTGTACTTGAAAGCCTTGCAGTATTACACCAGTGCTCAAGGCTGGGTTCCTCAGTATACTAACAGGAAACTAAAAATTAAAAATTAAGAGCCAGAAGAAGAGGGGAAATTTGTAGAGGAGGAAGAAGAAGATGAAACAGAATTGGGTGACTTACTATCAAGCGGTGGAAGGTCGCCCGCCGCATGAAACTTTGCTGAAAGCTTTGTCAATTTTTGACACGGAACCGTTGCTAGATCGTCCTCGATTCGCTGTAGATTTAGGCTGTGGCGATGGACGAGATACGGTGGAACTCCTACGTCGAGGCTGGCGAGTTTTAGCGATTGACAGGGAACAAAATGCCTTCGATCGCTTGCTGGATCGTCCGATTCAACGCGATCTGCTCCAAACTCAATTGATGCGTTTTGAAACCTTAACTTTGCCTCAATCGATCGATCTAATCAATGCCAGTTTTTGCCTTCCTTTTTGTCAGCCCGCCGATTTCCCCCATCTTTGGGAAACGATCGTGACATCGCTAAATCCAGGAGGATATTTCTGCGGTCAATTGTTTGGCGATCGCGACTCATGGGCTGTTTACCCCGATCGCACTCATCATACTCGCGAACAAATTCAAGTGCTGCTAAAGTCCTTGCAGATTGAGTGGTTTGACGAAGAAGAACATCCTGGAGTAACGGCGCTAGGCGAGGAAAAACACTGGCATATTTTTCACATTGTTGCTCGTAAGAGAGATTAATATATAGTGCCGACTGCTTAAAGAAGTCGGCACTCTCTTGAAGTCGGAGTTCTGGAAAAGTTGCAGCTCGTTTTTACTGAATTTTTCGGAATTTACCGTTAAATTAGCTTCCTAATTGCTAAGGAATGAAAAATAAAGAAGGTGACTAATAGAGCAATAGTTTACCTTGGATCAAAGCTTCTGGGGTTTAATTGTGCAAGTTATTGATTTTTCATTTTTTAGTCTCGAACCTTTCTGATTTTTTAAATGCTCTCAGCTTCATTAGGTGCCGCCATTTCAATTTCTTCGCAACGCTGCAAAAGCGCTTCTATTTCCTGAGCCAAAAAAATTACTTCCGGCCAAGAAGAACCGTTAATTAAATCTTGAGCGTGAGCTAATTTGTTTCTCAATGCTTCTGCTGACTTTAAAAAACGCTCCCCGTAGCGTTTGGATTTGAGCCCCAGCCGATCGACTATTTCAGCAGAAGTCAGGATTAAATCTCGCTTGTCGCAGAATTGCAGGTAATCAATTAAGTCAATTGCTTCATTTCGCGATCGCCCCAATTCCCAAAGGTGTTTGGCGGCTAAAATGCGATCGCCCTTAAGCAATTTTTGCCAAGAATCTTGGGGAAAGTAAATCCGCACGATCCGTAATAAATTCATTTCCAGAAGCGTCACCAATCCAAACAGCAGCATCCGCACCGGTGCTTTTTGCAAATCGCCGCAGGTAACGATCCCGTCGATCCTGTTGCTTTCTAATACAAATAATCTCGGTTTTTCTCGCAGCAGCGGCAGCAATTCCATTAAAGGAGTGGCAGCGGCAATTAATTGGGAGGGGTGAAAAATTTGCTGGTAGTCGCTGCACTTGCCTGTCTTTAAGTGCGATCGTTCTACATAGCCGCAAACCGTGCCGTTTTCTTCGATACCGAGTACGTCAAAATCGCGGGCCTCCATCCACGATCGCAACTTGGCTGCGTCTTCGCAAGCGGGGACAGCTTTCAGCGGTTCCGCGAGATATTTAACTGTAATGCTGTCTTTGAATAAATCCCGCAAGTCGGCGGAACTTGATTTTAAATGTTTCATTTCCGGTAATTTCATGGATCGTTGCTGCAAGTAGAGACGCGGCCTTACCGTGGGAAGCATCTCAGTTTTGTAACAAGTATTTTTTAGGAGTGGGAGGCGGACGATCGCACAGGGATAGTAAAAGCAAAACTGAGATGCTCGCTTAGCGTGTCTCTCCAAATTTCATGATATTACTTACTGGCTAACTCCGGGCAATAATGGTTGGCGGCAAGAGTAGTAATAATATCGGCATCCGCCAGAAAACTTTCTTTGACAGTTGGATTTTCGATACTCGCTGCTTGCCCGATCGCTCTTAATTTAACTTCCGGCAGAGAAACTCCCGATTTTGCTTCCGCACACATTCTTTTAGCGGCCGCAATTTTTTGACCAGGGGCCCTTTGGATGGCTTGCAGTAAATTATCCGTTGCTTCGGGAGAGTAACTTTTTGCTAAGCGTTTGTAGTCTTCGAGAAATTTCCCATCGTTTCCTGTCAGCTTAATGTCTGATTCTTGAGGCGAACACAACAAATTTAAGTTAATTACTTCTCCCACTGAATTAACAAGAAAACATCCTTCGCGTTCTTGGGCGATCGCGCTTTGGTTGCTGGGTACAAATTGTATAATAACGGCGGACATAACAGCAGTTAAGCGCGAGTAATTTAGCATGGAAATTATGTAATATATTGGCATTTTTAACCGCAGAATGCGGAGCAAGGCGGGTGTTTTTGAGTGAGAGCGTGTCTGGTAAATTAACCAAAATAATTGTAGGGTCTGGTTTCACCAACAATCTGTAATTCTAACTAAAAATCTACATAAGCCCGCCCTCCAAGCTGTCGGTAATTCAACAAACATAATATCAGACGAGCATTTCGTTGTCTATGGAAGTTTTCATTAACAGCAAACATCCCCCTTGTGTGAGGGAGGAATGTATGGAACCGGGAACCGATCGAATGTAGTCGCCTTGATGGCAAATTTCCCCTTCTACAATTAAGTCTCCTTCTAATACAAACACTTCCTCCGAGGCAGCGTGTCGGTGCAGGGGAAATGTTACTCCCGGTTCAAGTCGCAGCAAGCAGGTAATTTGGCGATTTGTTTTGTCAATATAAAGCTTGCCCAATGAGACTCCCGCAACTCCATAAGATTTCCATTTGACATCATTCGATCGCACGATTAAAGATGGAGCATTGTTCTCTGTTGGGGAGGTAACAATTGGGTTGATATTTACTGATTCTGCCTGGGTTGGCGGCAGTTCGGCTATGCGCTGTAACAGGCGGTTTTTGAGGTCGGGGGCGACTGGAAATGGGGGGGCTGTGTAGGCGATCGCGGCAATTGTTGATTCCAAAGCAGCTAATTCACTTGTAAGTTCTGCGGACTCTTTCAATTTTTCTGCAAATGCGCCGCGTTCTGACTCGTCGAGGATATCGAGAGCTTGAAGGGCTGCAAGGATTTTATATTCCTCGTCTGGCATCATTTCCATCTGTTTTCCGCCATTAATTGTAATTCAGCCTAGGTTGATTTTAAACTGGAAATTGGTCTGCTGCCCTCGCACTCAAGATGGATGATTGGAGAGACCATAATTTTAGATTGAGGTTAAACAACTTAAATTGTGTTTTTTGACCATCTAAAAAAAATGTTCGCTCAAAGCTTGACGCAATTTGGAAATACCCAACCGAATTCTGGTTTTAATTGTACCTGTCGGGATACCAGTTTTAGCTGATATCGCCGCGCAAGTCAGCCCTTGATAGTAGGCGAGTTCGATCGCCTCTTGCTGTTCCTTTGGCAGTTTTTCTAAGGCTGCTTTGACTTGTTCCCTGCGTTCTTTAAACATTGCATCTTCCATCGGTTCTGCAACGCTAGAGATGGGTATTTTAGCATCTTCCAGACAAGCTTCAGCAGCCCGGACTGTTCGCTGAATCGCTCGGAGCCGATCGAGGGAACGACTGCGGGTCAGCATGAACAACCACGTATCTGCTCGACTGCGAGAAGGATCGTAAGTTGCTGCTTTTTGCCAAATTTGGGAAAAAACATCGATTACCACTTCTTCAGCTTCTTCTACCGAACCCAGGATTTTGTAAGCGAGAGCGTAACTTGGGCGACCGTAGCGATCGTAAAGTTTAGCTAATGCCGTTTGGTCTTTCCGGGCAATCTGCACTAAAAGCAGCGATTCATCGCCTGACTTCTGGCCTGTCATTTCAGTGTACCCAAAATTTTTGTTTTGACGGCACAGATCCAAAATTAACAATTCGGCGTATATCACTACAGAACATAATTGTAAGTTTGAAGTTGGGGGTACAAGCTGGAGGATGCCTTTTCAGGCTAATTTTGTCGTGCTTTGAATTGTAAAAATCCTAAGTCATCTTGGATTTTACCACCTAATTAGTGATTTTTTGGATACTTACCAATCCGCTTTATGCAGAACGAAAAAATCCCTGAGCGTGAAGAGTCAAAACCGCGCCATTCACTCGTTCCCAAGCTTTGTTCGATCGCTCCCAAGAAGAGTCTGGAAACCCATATAAGCGACGCTCTGTCTCTTGTATAGCGAGGGTGGATGTGTCTCCGATCGGGCATTTCCAAGAATAGTCCGGGCACGAGTAAATCCTTAATTACCCACTTTTTTATATAAATTAGTCTGGCCGCACAGATCCAAAATTGCCAAACCTTCGTATACCACCAATAGGAGAAGGCTCAGCAATAGCGCAAAAGCCCGACAGGTTGACAGATTTCAACCTGTTGCTACAAAAGTAAAACCCGCGAATGCGGGTTATTTAGCATTGATTTGTGCAAAAATTTCATTGAAATAAAGGTGCTAACTGTGAAGCTCACAAAAAAAATTCGCCGAACCATACTAGCTATTGAAGTAGCTTTAATTGCTCTATTAACTCCAGGGATAATTGTCGCTTCCGACCACGACGACGGCGAAGTAGATATCAAAGGTCGCGCGGTCAATTTAACTGACCTGTATGTATATCGCGAAAAAGACCAAAACTCCGGTGCTGCGGACGGGGATTTAGTATTTACTATGAATTCAAATCCCAGGTCTGTCGCCCGTTATCAATATTATTTCAGCACTACAGCCCTTTACCAATTTCATATCACGCAGGTAGGTGACGTGAATTCTACACCTACTGGACGCTCGGATATTATCTTGCGGTTTGCCTTCAGTCCGCCTAACAATAGAGGTATGCAAGCGGTAGCTGTAACTGTTGTTCGCAACGGCTCGGAGACAACTACTAAGGCTACAGTTAACGGCGGGCTAATTGCCACAACTCCGCTGAATTCTAATGCTGTTTTGAATACAGTACCTGTGGGCGGTTCTAACTTGACTGTATTTGCGGGTTTACGGGAAGACCCGTTTTTCTTTGATGTGGAACAATTTTTCCGAGTTCGCGCCGCAGCTTTGGGAACGGGGCCGCGCACTGCTTTTAAAGAACCGAGTCAAGCGATCGACTTTACTAAAGGTTACAACGTCAATACAATTGCTGTCCGCGTTCCGAAAGCATTTTTGCAAGCAGGAAGTGGGGCGAATACTTTTGATGTTTGGTCAACTGTTTCTATCAGAGACGGAGCTGGCGGTTTCAAACAATTCGAGCGTTTGGCCAGGCCTGCAATTAATGAGGGTTTAATAGTTACTCCCGCTTATCTGGAAGCATTCAATAATATTCCTCCGAGATCTGATTTAAGCGCTGCTGCTGCTCCGGTGCGTCAGGAAGCTGTTGCTACTCTGAATGCTGTCGATCTTTTGGACGGTCGGGATAATGTCGATCCAAATGCGATCGCCGGAGCTTTCTTACCCGATGTCATGCGGATTGATACCACAAAAACCAGCGGCTACGCTAGCGCTACAAATGCTCAAGGAAGCTTGATCGGAGGTCGTATGCTGATGGACGACGTTATTGATATTACTCTGGGAGCTTTGGTGGGTTCTCCGGTTGGCGATAATGTTTCATATAACGGAACTCCGGGAAATCCGGCTCAGGGACACAAACCTTTAGAACGGAATTTTCCTTATTTGGCTTTGCCTAATTAGTCAGTTGACAGTTGACAGTTGACAGTTGACAGTTGACAGTTGACAGATCTATGAATGTAGGGTGCGTCGCTATGAGATTTTTAATGAAACTTGCAGATTATAGATGGCGACGCACCTTACCACAATAGAAAAGACTTTTTTTGACCGCAGATGAAGGCGGATTAACGCAGATGAACGCGGATGTATGAAAACTAAAACTAAACAGGAAATAAAGTCGGATATTTTCTCGTGGTGGCTGCTGATAGTAGTTCCTTTTGTTGGGATGGTAGTAGTGAATTTACCTCCTAATTTTCGTTTTATTTCAGAAAAATTTTCCAACAAAAGCCCCGAAAATCTAGATACTAATTACCGCTATCATTTTTCGGAAAGTTTGAGAAATAATCCCAATCAAAAGGAAGCAATTCAGCAAGAAATAGCTTTTTACCAGCAGCGATTGGCTGTTGATTCCCGCAGCGGTTTGAACCGGGCGGCGCTGGCGGGATCTTATTTAAAAATGGCTCGCGCTACTGGGGAGGGAGGTTGGTTTTTATTGGCAGAACAAGCGGCTCAAAAGTCGATCGCCGATTTGCCTTTTGACAACAAAGGTGCGCTGTTAGTTTTAGCTCGGATTGCTGAGGCGAGACACGATTTTGCTACTGCTTTGCGCTTTGCTAAACAGGCGAGTTCTGATAATGAAGATGCGATCGCCCTTTCAGTTACATCTCACTTAGCGATGGGTAAAGTGAGCGAGGCAAATGCAGCCGCAGAAGCCTTAGTTAACCGGATTCCTAACTTGGGCTCTCTCACTTTGAGAGCTTTAGTGAGAGAGTCTCAGGGTCGAGATGCTGAGGTTTTGCAGGATTACCGGCAAGCAATGGCGGCGGAGGAACCGGGAGAGGTTGCTGGTTCGGCGCGGGCCCGATCGCTCTTGGGTCGATTTTACGCGCGTCGCGGGCAGTTTGTGCAGGCGAAAGCGCTGTTTTTGGAGGCGCTGCGGTTGGTGCCGCGATACCCGCTGGCGCTGATTTATTTGGCGGATTTGGAGACGCGGCAGGGCAATTATCGGGAGGCGGAAGGCTATTACAGCAAGGTTTCGGCCTATTCTGGCTCCGTTGCGACTGTGTTCGATCGCATTGTCGATCGCGGTATGGCGAGGGTGAAGGATTTGCAGGGTGATGCGATCGAATCCCGGCGACTTCGCGACAAAGCAGAAGCAGGGCTGCGACAGGAACAGGTTTCTGGAGCTCGCGGTTTCGGACACCGGCGCGATTTGGCAAGTTTGCTGCTGGAAAAAGGTCGATCGCAGGATGTTGCGGAAGCGCTGGTGTTAATGCAGGATGAGGTGAAAATTCGGCGGGATGCTGTGACGTTGGATACTTTGGCTTGGGCGCTTTCCGCCGCTGGGGAATGGCAAAAGGCCGATCGAGTGATGGCCGAAATAGTGCGATCGGGCATTCGGGATGCGGGTATGTTTTACCGGGCTGCTGCGATCGCCCGTACTTTAGGTAAGGATGCTGAATCTCGCGCTTATTTTCAAAAGTCCAAGGAAATTGACCCGAATTTTGACGATCGATCTCGCCAAGCATTAGGTTTGGGAAGTTATGAATTTTGAGATTAGCTAATAGCAGCCATTCGGCAAAGTTCGCTATTCCGTCAATCCGCCAGGGGTTTCAACCCCTGGCTAAAAGCTTAAGTCCTGTCAAGAGGACTAAAAGATTTCACTAAAAAGTAAAAAATCTTTTAGTCGGTTTCAACCGACTTTCGCTATGAGACAGGGGTTTCAACCCCTGGCGGACTGTGAGACTCACGAAAAGATTGATCGCCTCAAAAATCCCAACAAACACAAATAATTCACAAACAAATTACCTAAAAACGAAGGTATTTATGCACTATAAGTTGAACCAATTACTAAGGTTTTTCCTCCTATTCTTCCTGACACTTTCCTTGTTACTAACAACCTCAACCAGACCAGTTTACTCGCACTGGTCAGACTTATCCGTAGCAGAAATAGTAGTCAAAGATTTGCAAACCGAAATAACATTAACTTTCCCAACCGGTTTAACAAACTTCGCCGACGACAATCGAGACAGCCAGCTACAACCTGCTGAAGTTCGCAAGCACCAAACACAGCTAGAAAAGTTTTTTAGCCAACAAATCCGCATCGCCAACAGTAGCAATATTCAAGGCTCCGTAGCAGTAAACCCGCTAGAAATAGCAGCTAAAACCGCCATTTCAATCCAGCAGCCGAATACCCACAGCACCTTAATTTTAGACTACACCTGGCCCGCACCTTCTCAAGATAAAACCCCCGCTTTGCCTGACTCAATTTCCATCTCCAAACCAGAGAAATTGCGGATTAATTACAATCTGTTTTTGCCCGAAGTTTCGACAGCTAGCTGCCAAGCCACGATTGTGCAAGCGGGTGCTGTAAAAAGCTTTGTATTTACGCCGCAAAACCGCGACTTTTTGTTAGCCGGAAATGAATCTCTCTGGGATTCAGGTTGGAGTTTTTTACTAGCAATAGCGGGAGCATTTGCTTGGGGATGCGTGCACGCGATGTCGCCCGGACACGGAAAAACCATAGTCGGCGCTTATTTAGTGGGTTCGCGGGCTACTCCCCTACACGCTTTATTTCTAGCAGCAACCACTACAATTACTCACACTGCCGGCGTGTTTGCGGTGGGCGGAATTACTTTGTTTGCTTCTAACTTAATTGATCCAGAAAAATTAGATCCTTGGCTAAGTTTAATCTCGGGTTTATTAGTGGCCTTCATCGGGCTAAATTTACTATTAAAAAAACTCAAGACTAGGTTAGTCGTGAAAACTGAATTTATCAAAAAAATTAAGACTAAATTTTTCAATAAAAACTGTTTTTTAAGAACGGAACTCCTTAATATAAACCGTGAGGAACCAGTAAACCTTTTAAATAGAGGAAGTTGGGAGAGAGAATTTACACCTGTAAAACCAGATATATCTCACCACTACCACCATCACGGAGACGGCCGGATTCATTCGCATTTGCCTCCTGGTGCTGACGGTTCTGCTATTACTTGGAAAAGCTTATTAGCGTTGGGGATTTCCGGCGGTTTGTTGCCTTGTCCTTCCGCTTTGGTGATGCTGTTGAGTGCATCGGCTTTGGGCAATGTTGCTTTGGGGATGACGTTAGTTGTAGCGTTTAGTTTGGGATTGGCTTTAGTGCTGAGTGCGATCGGATTAATCTTAGTTTATGCCAAACGAAATTTTGATAAACTGCCAAAACAGATCACAGCAGTCAAATTTATGCCGGCGATTAGCGCGATGTTTGTAATGTTATTGGGGTTGGGAATTACCGGACAGGCGATGTTGAAAATATTGGCGGAAAATCAATGGGTAATTGGCAATGGATAAGCATAAAATTATGACTCTCCCTCCTAACTACAAACTTACGAATAAGTCGGATTTTAGATACCCGATTTCTTGAAGAAGCCGGGTATCTGGGTATTCTGTTTTTTAGCCGTTGCTCACTTATCAGGCCCCACTATGTTTATTAATAATTTCGGCTAAATCCGGTACTCCCTTTTCCACGTAATTCTTGGCTGAGGGGCGGAGTTTGGCATAGGCGCCTTTAACCATCGATCTTGTGCTTTTCTCGACCCTTTTGTCACTTATCTGGAGCAATTCGTCTGCTACTTCAGCTTTTCTTTGGGCTAGATATTCTACTGGGTTGCCATTGTTTACCCCTTCAGTCCACATCGGATCGAGTGCCGTGGAGATTTCTGGCAGAAGTTGATCGACGACTTGGGCGCAATAGTCAGCCCGTATCCCCTTGACAGTAGAGTAGGCAGCTTTAAGAGCCAGACCACCCAATCCCGACGCTGCTGCAACTTGTTGGTCTATCAACTTTACACAGTCATCAACAAAAGTGTCTCTGTGGTTTTCATTCAAGAGAATATCGCTAAGTCCCATTTTCAGTTTCCTTGATTTAATAGTCAATGTGCTTATACCAATTTTTTATGCGGCTGCATAGAATCCGATCACCCTGGCGCCCCCCTTAATAAGGGGGGAACAAGATTCTTATCAAAGTCCCCCTTCTTAAGGGGGATTTAGGGGGATCGAGATATGTGCAACTTTACAATAAATTGGTATTATTAGCTTCGATCTCAATCTGACATCATATATCTATTTTGAGCCATTACTCAAGGTTTCCCAAGTTTTTTAAGGTTTAAAAGTCTTTAGTTGACAAGTTGATGTTGAGATTTGTCTAGTAGTATGTTATAGGAATTAATGTTCAATCTGCTACTCATTATTGACCTACGGTTTGTAGTAAGGGCTTTAGTCCTTATTAGGTGAGATTAATGAGGACTAAAGCCCTGACTACAAACTGATGAGTTGTGAACAGCCACATAGAAAAGAGGACAGCTCGAAAAAAATATTAGAAAGGCTCTGCCTAAGTCCGATCGCATTTGCACGTATGAGCTGGCACGTATCATTAGGATTGGACATTCGGCTGGATGCCTGCAGGTACTGCAACGATCGGAAGTTTCTGGGTTTGAGCCGGCCGATCGCTCGATCGCAATACCAAATTTTTCGGTAACGGCGCGGAAGTGCTGAGTCCGGGAAATATTTGAAGCGATAAGGTTAAGCCGGCAGCTAATAATAGTTTTTCTAACATGGCATTGTCTCCCATACATACGCCCTAGGGCATAATTCCTCTTACACCTACAACATATAAACATCCTCAGTCCCTTGGTGCGATCGCACGGGCATAGTTTAAGTGACATCTATCACCACTGAGCAGGGGGTGATGGGAATAGGGGGTGTGGGGATAGGGGGGTGATGGGAATAGGGGGTGTGGGGAAGATTGGGAAATCTTGACTCGCACTTCTGGCGTCAACATCCGTTGAACGTGTTAAATCCTATACACGGCGCATTGCCAAACTTCCCTAAAAATCAAGAATTGTCCTAGAGAAAGAAGCCGTTGAGTCTCTCTCAAAGGTAGAATTAGCGCGTAGAAGTTATTTGACACAGCGGAGGTACCGACAATATGCTTGCATACTTTCTGGCGTTAGCGGTCGGTCTAGGCAGCTTCAGTATTTACATGGCGGCCTTCTTTTTTCCAGAAGTACACCGCAAAAGTGATTTTACCTGGAGCGGGGTAGGGCTTTTTTATGCGTTAATTTTATGGGCTTGTGCGGGACGAATTACTGGTGCTCTCCTGCTTGGTCAAATGGCGGGCGTGGCGATGTTGGGCTGGTTTGCCTGGGAAACTCTGACTTTGCGCCGGCAGGTGACACCGGTTGCTGAGCAAACGCCGATTCCTCAGTCGGCGAATTTGGCTGCAGGAGGCGTGCCGTTTGCTGGCTTGTTTGCCAAGAAAAAAGAACCCGCAGCAGCGAAAAAACCTAAGTTTGTTCGATCGCCCAAACTGAAAACTGATGGGGTTCCAGCACCCACTCTGGATAAGGGCGAGGTAAAGCTAGAGGAACAACCGGCGATTCCCCCCATAGTTGAAAGTATTGCTGAAAGTGCGATCGCCCCAGACTTGAAAATTCCCGACTCGAAACCACCTGCAATTGCAGAAATACCAGTGTTTTCAGTCGAAACTCCTGCTGCTGAGACTTCACCAACACCAGCAGAATTAGCCAGCAGCTTCACTCCTCTACCTCTACCTCTAGAAATTTCAGAAATAGCGGTTGCACCAAGTGTGGAGCCAGCAGAGGCTCAGCCAGAACCTCCACAGCAGCCAGAAGCCGATGATTTTGACGAGGAAACAGAATGGAGGACAGCCGTTAAAGAGTCGCAGGCGGCAGCAGCGGCGGCGGTGGCTCCAACTCCTCCTAAACCAGCTAAAAAATCCGGCGGTTTCGCAAGTCTGTTCGGCAATATCAAAAATAGTCTCGGCGGTATGTTGGGAAGAGGTGTGGCTAAAAACAAGTCTGATGCAACTCCCCAGACGCCAAAACCCTCAGTGACTCCAGAATCGATCGTACCTGAATCTAAAATAACGGCAACTCCTGCACCGGGTATCGACCAAATTCTCGAATCCGAATTAGCCCAGGCGGCTGCGGAAGTGGCAGCCGAAACCAGCAACACTGCTGTCGAAACCAGCCTTGGAGTGCCTTTTCCCACCAATGTTGAAGCAATGGCCGCGTTGATGGCCACAGAAACCGCGAGTTCTGACAAAATAGGGGAAACTCCGATCGAAGATCGATCGTCCGCTGAAATTCAGACACCGCTGGCAGCAGTTGGCGAACCAGAAGCAGCAGCCCCTGCTGTATCTCTGGAAACCGAGACACCGCTGGCTGCAGTTGATGAACCGGAAGCAGCAGCAGGCGAACCGGAAGCAGAAGCCCCTGCAGCATCGATAGAAATGACTGTGGTGGAAATGGCAGCGCCTGTAGAGATAGAAATACCGGGAGAACCTGGGTTGAGCGTGCAGGTGGAAACGGTTTCAGTATCAGTGATCTCGATCGAATCAACAGGTGAAGAACTCTCTTCTGAGGCAGAACAAACTGAATTGAGTCCCCCGAATCCCCCCGATCCGAATCTAGTCGAAACTGCTAAACCGGCCACTGAATCCAAGTCTGAGAAACTATCCGACGAAGATAAGCCGTCATCTTAAGGCAGAAAACAAAAGGTAGAAACCAGAATTTTTTTAGATTCTGCCTTCTGCCTTCTGCCTTCTTACTTTTTACTTTTTACTTTTTACTTTTTACTTTTTACTTTTTACTTTTTACTTTTTACTTTTTACTTTTTACTTTTTACTTCTTCCTGACATCCGTTACATCCGTTATATCCGTTACATCCGTTACATCCGTTACAGAATCCGTTGCCGAACTTCCTTCTTCCCTCTCTCTTAATATTATGAAAGCAATTATGGTCGTGGGAACAACATCTCACGCAGGAAAATCTTTACTCGTGGCAGCTTTGTGTCGAATCTTTGCTCGGCGAGGCTGGCGGGTAACTCCGTTTAAAGGTCAGAATATGGCCCTGAATTCCTATGTCACAGCGGCCGGCGGAGAGATTGGTTACGCTCAAGCAGTGCAAGCTTGGGCTGCGGGCGTCGCACCTTGGGTAGAAATGAATCCGATTTTGCTCAAGCCGCAAGGAGACATGACTTCTCAATTGATTGTCAAGGGTCGGGCGATCGCCAATGTGCGAGCATCTCAATATTACGAGCAGTATTTCGATATCGGCTGGCAAGCTATTCGGGAATCTTTAGAATTTCTCAAGCAAGAATTTGACATGATTGTGTGTGAGGGAGCCGGTAGCCCTGCTGAGATTAATCTCAAACACCGCGATTTAACAAATATGCGGGTAGCTAAACATTTAAAGGCTCGAACTTTGCTAGTAGTTGATATCGATCGCGGCGGTGCTTTTGCTCACATCATCGGTACTTTGGAATTGCTCGATCCCGACGAACGAGCTTTAATTAAAGGATTCATTATTAATAAGTTCCGAGGACAAAAATCGATCTTAGATCCAGGCCTGACTTGGCTAGAAGAAAGGACAGGAATCCCGGTAGTTGGGGTGATTCCTTGGATAGACGAAGTGTTTCCCTCAGAAGATTCTCTCGATTTACTCGATCGGCGTTCTCCCAATTCTCAAACTGACATCAATATTTCTGTCATCCGCCTGCCCCGAATTTCTAATTTTACCGACTTTGACCCCCTGGAGTCCGAAACTACTGTCACAGTCAAATATGTCAGCCCAAAAGACCATCTAGGCCATCCAGACGCCGTGATTTTACCAGGGTCTAAAACTACAATTTCCGATTTGCACGTGCTGCGCCAAACAGGTATGGCAAAAGCTATTCAAAATTATTTAGTAGCTGGCGGTACAGTCATGGGAGTTTGTGGTGGCTTTCAGATGCTGGGAGAAAGTATCACGGATAAAGAAGGCGTTGAGGGAGAAAGGGGAGAATTTCCAGGATTGGGATTGCTGCCTTTGAAAACTGCGATGGCACCGAACAAAATTGCCCGCCAACGCATCGTAACATCTAACTATCCTCAACCGGGTTTGCCAGTTTCCGGTTACGAAATTCATCAAGGAAAAACGCAAATCCTAGAGTCAGATTTGACTCAACCGCTATTTGACGATGCTAGTTTAGGCATTGTCAATACTTCTCAATCAATTTGGGGTACATACCTGCACGGCATCTTTGACAACGGAGCTTGGCGGCGAGCTTGGTTAAATCACTTGCGGCAGCAGCGGGGACTCCGCGCCTTGCCTACTGGTATTCCTAATTACAGAGAACACCGAGAAGCTCTGTTAGACTCTCTAGCAGATACAGTGGAAAAGCATTTAGATATCAAGCATATTTTAGGTTAATTAGTTAACAGTTGACAGTTGACAGTTGACAGTTGACAGTTGACAGTTGACAGTTGACAGTTGACAGTTGACTATTAACTATTGTTTGTTAGAGTTGAGGTTCAAATTCAATGACAAAAGTTTGTTTTTTACCTGATAACGTGACAGTTGAAGCTGAACCAGGAGAGCTTTTGCTAGATGTAGCCAAACGTGCAGGGGTTTCTATTCCTACCGGTTGTCTCATGGGTTCTTGTCACGCTTGCGAAGTAGAAATTGATGGCGGAGATACAATTTGTGCTTGTATTTCCGGCATCCCTTCGGGGAAAAAGCAAGTGACAATTAATCTGTATGTTGACCCGACTTGGTAATTGGTCAGTTGTCAGTTGACGGTTGACTGTGGACTGACAACTGACAACTGACAACTGACAACTGACAACTGACTAATTCTTTTGCCATTCTTGCTGTTTCTTGCGAGCAGATTGCAGCCATTTTTGGGATTCGGGATAAACAGTTGTGCCGGGTTTGACGGATTCTAATTGATTGATAATTTGTTGCAACTGGCTGAGGGAGTAATCGGGATTTTGAGAATTCACATTATTTTGCAAGTTGGCAAACAAGCTTTTAGCTGCTTGCAAAGCTTTTACAGAATCTTTTTCTGCTTCCAGTCTAATCTGGGTAGTTCCTAAATCTTGTTGATATTTAGCGAGTTTGGTTTGAGCGTCGAGATACCCAGGGTTATCGACAGAAATCAATTTCAGTCTGTTAATAGCTTCTTGCCACAATTGTGCTATTTGCTCCCACTGTGCGGCGGGATGGGGAGGTTTTTGGGAGGCGACGGCGGCGGAGAGAGCAAATTCTTTGGCAGCTTCAATTAAGTTGTCAGCCTGCACAGAACCGGTGGCGACGCCGCCCATTGCTTGAAAGTCTCTTTCTGCTGCTTTGAGTGTTTTCTTAGCCGTTTCTCCTGCAAGGGTTTCGGCGGGAATTTGATTGAGTTGGTCGATCGCACTTTGCCAATTTACCGTCGCTTTTTGTCTATCCGCAGCAGTTTTGGCTTGCTGATACTCCTGTTTCGCCGCGTTGAGAGTTTGTTCGACTTGATTTAACTGAGTAAAAGCATTTTTTTGCTGGAAAATCTGAGCCTCCATCCGCCCGACATTTTTGCGGGCGGCTTCAAATTCATCGACTGTAAACCGCCAACTGCAGCCAAAAAAATTGCAGTAAGTTTGTGGGTAATAGCCGAGGAACCACACCGGCAAGGCGTCGAGGTGTTTTTGCGCCTCTTTTGCTTTAATTTCGCCCAAGTCAAAATCAGCGACAGCCGTGGCTTTATTCACCAGTTGATCGGATTGTTCCACAAGGGCGATCGCCTGCCGGTAATTATGATCCATACTCATAAAACTCGGCAGCAATAATATCGGCATTGTTTTCGCCACGGGCCAGCGAATCATGGGAAAAGGTAGGTTAATCAGCCAAATTATCCCCGCAGCACTTCCCAGCAAACTCCCAGCAAAGATGATTTTACCGAACAATCCGGGCGGGCGGTTGGCTTTGACGGCAGCTTTGAGAGCTTGTTCGCTGAAGTTGGGAAATTCGTCTTTGAAGGTATCGCGGATTTCTTCTCTTGAGGCGAAAGTGCCGTTTTGCAAGCGCAACTTCTCCAACCGCTTGATTACCATCCGTCGGTAGACATCACCCGCTAGACTATCAGCCGCCGCGCACTTGTCAACTTCTGCCCGCAAAATTTCAAAAGCTCGATCGGTAAGACGCGCCATAAAACTCACCTATTCCCTTTTAATTATTTTACAGGTTCCCGTGTAAATAATTGTTAAAATATATAAAGCCCACATCAAATATCCGAATTAATTTCATGCCCACTGCTTTAATCACTGGTGCTTCTGGTGGAATTGGTGCAGCCTTTGCCGCCGAATTAGCGAAACGCCAGCACAATCTAATCTTGGTAGCTCGTTCCGAAGACAAATTGCAACAGTTAGCTGCTAAACTGCAACAGGAATTCAATATTTTAGTCGAAATTATCGTTCAAGATTTGACCGCAGCCGGAGCCACAAATGCTGTATTTGACGCGGTTGTTAAAAAAGGTTGGACGGTTGATTTGTTGGTGAACAATGCGGGTTTTGGCGATTACGGTGCTTTTGCCGATCGCCCGCTTGCGAAACAACTAACAATGGTGCAACTAAATATTGTAGCATTAGTTGAACTCTCGCACTTATTTTTGCAGGGAATGCTGCAGCGAAAATCAGGAAGTATTATCAATGTTGCCTCCATCGCAGCTTTTCAACCGATGCCGTACTTGTCGATGTATGCAGCGACTAAAGCTTTTGTTTTGAGTTTCAGCGAGGCACTTTGGGCGGAAAACAAAGATTTAGGAATTGGCGTTTTGTGCGTTTGTCCAGGGCCGACAGAATCGGACTTTTTCGCAGTAGCTGAATTCCCTCAATCAATGGCATCCAGCAGCGGGCAAAAACTCGTTCCCGCAGCGGAAGTAGTGCGAGATGCTTTGAAAGCTTTAGACAAAAATGAGTCTAATGTTGTCACAGGGGGAATTCCCAATCAAATCATCGCCAATCTGCCTCGATTGATGCCGCGAGAACTTTTGGTGAAGTCAGTAGAAAAGGTGTTTCGGGCGAAAGAGGAATAATCGCGATCGTTGACAATATAAATAAACCCGCCCCCACCCAACGACAAACATTAGATCGCCCAAAACCAAAATTTTCCCAAAAGTCGATTAATAAATGAATGGATCGAACCATCCCAAATCCCAAATCGCAATGAAGTCATAACGCGAACAAGCCTACCTCAACCTGATCGATCAACTGCTAACCTGTCCCAGCGGCGAAGAAGCGGAGGTATTAGAGACTCACCCGGAATTGCTGGATGATGGCTTGGTGGCGGCAATGCTAGAAGAGGCAGAGAATCTTAGAATATTTGGGCAACTAAATAACGCTAATCGGTTGATGAATTGTGCCGGGATACGGCTTGGGATGAATGACAACACCTCAGTGGCAGTCACCCGACAAGCGGAAGCAGAAAGACTGTTTCAACAAGGCAATCAGCAGTATAAAATCAGTCAATTTCGAGAAGCTTTGCATTCTTGGGAACAGGCATTAACTATCTGTCGAAAAATCGGAAATCGCCAAGGAGAAGCTAATTGCCTCGGCAATTTGGGCAATGCTTACTATTCCCTAGGGCAATTCCACAGGGCGATCGAATTCCTAAAACAGTCTTTAGTGATTAAACGGGAAATAGGCGATCGCCAAGGAGAAGCTGCTTCCCTCGGGAGTTTGGGCAATGCTTGCCAATCCCTAGGGCAATACCACAGGGCGATCGATTTTCACCAACAGTATTTAGAGATTTCACGGGAAATCGGAAATCGCCACGGAGAAGCTAATTCCCTCGGCAATTTTGGCAATGCTTATTATTCCCTAGGGCAATACCAGAGGGCGATCGCATTTTACCAACAATTATTAGAGATTTCACGGGAAATCGGATATCGCCAAGGAGAAGCCGCTTCCCTCGGCAATTTGGGGGTTGTTTTCTCTTCACTAGGGCAATACCAGAAGGCGATCGATTTTCAGCAACAGTCTTTAGTGATTAAACGGGAAATAAGTGATCGCCAAGGAGAAGCTAATTCCCTCGGGAGTTTGGGCAATGCTTGCAAATCCCTAGGGCAATACCAGAATGCGATCGATTTTCACCAACAGTCTTTAGTGATTTCACGGGAAATCGGATATCGCCAAGGAGAAGCTGTTTCCCTCGGGAGTTTGGGCTATGCTTACCAATCCCTAGGGCAATACCACAGGGCGATCGATTTTCACCAACAGTATTTAAAGATTTCACGGGAAATCGGATATCGCCAAGGAGAAGCTACTTCCCTCGGCAATTTGGCCAATGCTTACGTATTCCTAGGGCAATACCAGAAGGCGATCGAATTTCTCGAACAGCAATTAGAGATTTCACTGGAAATCGGAGATCGCGTGGGAGAGTCACACTCTCTCAACAATTTGGGGTATACTTTTCTACAAACTCACCAACTTGCTGAAGCTGAAACAGCACTTCGCGCCTCGATCGCAATTCATGAAACTCTGCGTTCTGAATTGGTAAGTAATGACCACAAAGCCTCAATCTTTGAAACCCAAATATCTGCCTATCGCCTGCTGCAACAAGTCCTAATTGCCCAAACTAGATTTGATGAAGCCTTAGAAATATCTGAAATGTCGCGCACCCGTGCCTTCGTCGAGTTATTGCGACAAACCTTATTAACAACTCCCCCTCAGTCCCCCCCTTATCAAGAGGAGGAAGAAGAGTTATCTCAATTCCTCCCTCTTAAGCCCCCCCTTAGCAAGGGGGGGTTGGGGGGGTTATCAAGATTTGAGGAAGAAGCAAACCTCTCAAAGCCCCCCCTTAGCAAGGGGGGGTTGGGGGGGTTATCAATTCCCAAAATCCAACAAATCGCCCGCGACAGAAACTCCACAATAGTTGAATATTCGCTTATCTTTGATGACATTTACATCTGGGTAATCCAACCAAACGGCAACATCACCCATCGTGCCGCCAACCTCCAACCCCTCAACCAACAAAACCAAACCCTCAAACAAATCATCCTCAAAGCCCGCGTCTCCATCGGCACCAATGAAACCGACGACGCAGGCAACAAAATTCAGCTAGAATCCCAGTACAATCGAGACGAAACAGGCCGCTTTCCCCTCTTGCAACTCCTCGATCAAATCCTGATCGAACCCATCATCGACTTGCTGCCCGTTGATGCCAATTCCCCCATCATCTTCGTCCCCCACTACGACTTATTTTTAGTTCCCTTCGCCGCCTTGCAAGATAGCAACAACCGCTACCTAATCGAAAATCATACCATCCTCACCAGCCCATCCATCCAAGTATTAGAAATCACCCGCGAACATCAAAACCGAGTCCGAGGATTGAGACAAGCCGCCCTAATTGTCGGCGATCCAACCATCGCCGCAAAATTCAACAAAAACCCCTACAGACTCCGCCAAATCCCCAGGGCAAAAGAAGCCGCCGAAGCCATAGCCGCAACTTTAGGAACCGAAGCAATTAGCGGAGAAAATGCCACAAAACTCGCCATTTTAGACAGGATGCTAAACACCCGCATCGTGCATTTATCCGCCCACGGGCTCCTCGACGATTTCCAAGGTTCCGGCATCCCCGGCGCGATTATTTTAGCACCATCAGGAGACACCGACGACGGCGCGCTTAACGCCGCAGAAATCTTGCGATTAAAACTCGATTCCGAACTCGTAGTTTTAAGCGCGTGCAGCACCGGAGGCGGTAAAATCACCGGAGATGGAGTCATCGGATTGTCGCGCTGCTTCATCCTCGCCGGAGTCCCCAGCATCATCGTTTCCCTGTGGAATATGGGAGCGATTTCAGCCAAATTACTAATGACTGAATTCTACCAAAATTTAGCACGGGGCGAGAATCGAGCAGCCGCCTTGCGGTGTGCTATGCTAACCACAAAAGCTCGATTTCCGAGTCCCATAGCTTGGGCTGCATTTACCTTAATTGGCGAAACCGAAACTTTACCGCTGTCAACTGAAAAGAGTGATTTAAGGAGATTAGTAATGTCACTTCCCGATGATGCCACACCCGAAGAAATTGTGGCGGCTTTCACTAAGTTATTGAAAATATCCGAGCCGCAATTTGTCAAACAATTATCAGCGATTGATGTTGGTTCGACCGATAATATCAATATTATCGCTCAAACAATCAAGGATTGGTGTGAAACTAAACCTCAAATAGAAGAGAATTTAGAGAACGAAATTTATCAAATGGGTGCGGGCGGCACTGATAGCGATACACCGGAGGAAATCGTCAGGGACTTTTACCAAACGCTGAAGGAAAATCAGATCCGACTGGGTTTGCCTCCGTCGTCTGCGCCGCCTGCACCGCCAACAAATAATCCACAAACACCTGCCTAGGATAGAAACCATAAAAATCTTGTGGGGTGGGAATCTTGCCCGTCCCAAATATCTGATACAAATACTCGAAAACATCTCACAAAATTGATTATGAGCCAAGAATGGCAAATTAAAAATCCCAGCATTACCCTGTATCCTTTCCACCTGCGGGATGATAGGGACAAAGGCTATAAGCAAGTAGCAAAAAATGCCAAAAATTTGTGGGAAATTTTAGCAGATAATGTCGGCAAAGAATTTAACATCGACGAACTCAACTCCCTCAGAGACAAGCTAATTTGCTACAAAAACGGGGTGTATTATCCAGAGGGCGAAGGGGAAAATCTGACTCTGGTAAAATTGCTGATTCCCGATGGAAAAACTCTGAATTTCCAGCCAATTACTCAGCCAGATAACCCGAAACTTGATGGTTCTATCAATGCTCTGCGACTTCAGGATACTTACACGGCAGACTTGACCTTTTACTATAAAAATGTCACAATAAAAGTAGCGGACTTAAGTCGATTAAATCCCCAAGGTTGCTTGTTGCCAAATGCAATTCAACCGTCTCTGGGACAGACATTATTATTATACGCAGCACCAGCAGTGTATGATACTTACCGGAAACTAGCTGACGAATCTATTAAAGCTTTTGTACAGGATAAACAGCCAGCATCAGTAGACTTTTGCGCCGAAGGAAAGTTATTCGGGAGTCCGATTTTTGAGTATGACAGCCGAGAAGATGATGGGCGTCAGCGGTGTCACATTTTAGTATGGTTGCAAGACAATCCCCAAACTTTGAAATTCGTCGCAACGCCGGCGTTTAATGATTACTTGATGAATCTGCTGTGCTCTCGCGCTAAAATTGTATTTGTGTATGGCGAAGCTCGGAAAAAGTATCGCAAAGCACAGCAAATAGTGGGCGAGTTAGAAAAGAAGCTCCTCGAATGGGATGCAATACAAAGCGAACAAAATCGACAAGTTAAGTTGCAAAAGCTAAAAGAGTTGCTGGCTGAAGTTCACACTAAAATGTTGGCTTTTGCTCAGCCGGTGCGATATTTGCAAGAAGACAGAAATACCATTGATACTAATGCTGAAAATTATGGTGAGGCGTTGACAAGAATTAGAGGTTTGTGCATCCCAGGCGACAATCTGGATTTTTGGCAGAGGTTTCTAGATTTAGCTGAGGATAAGTATCAGCGGCAAATTGAAATAGATTTAAACTACCTGATTGCTAGTCAAAATTTGTTCCAGCAGTCGATATCCACTGTGCGGGGGATGGTGGAAATCGAACAGGTGGAATTGGACAGGGAACAGATGGAATTATACAAGCAACAGGAAGACAGGGAGAAAAAGCGCGATCGCCAGCTTGAGAATATCATCTTTTTTGTCGGAACTGCGATCGGCGGCGGACAAATCTTTTCCGCCGCCTATCCTCTAATCAAGGATACACAGATTCAATGGCAACCCGATTTTTCTCTACCGCTGCATCCCTTTGCTGCGACAATTATCTTGAGTCTGCTGTTTGGCTTACTATTTGGCTGGTTAATGCTGGGTATCGCCGTGTGGGTAAGGAAAACTTTTCCCCGATAATTTGGATTTAGGACTTACGCATAAAACCAAAGAAACCGGGTTTTTGGGGGTTTTTGGGTGGTATAACTCATATGTTGCAGCATTCTTAAGAACAGGCAAGATGCCTGTTCCACAAAGAGTCAATTTTTTGTGGGGAGTAGGGGTTGGGCATCTTCGCCTCAGCATTCTTAAGAACAGGCAAGATGCCTGTTCCACAAAGAGTCAATTTTTTGTGAGGAGTAGGGGTTGGGCCGAAGATGCCGCCCATAAATTACAAATATCGAGTTAGCTGGACTCGATAGCGTTCCTTCTTAGTAACAGCAACTTCCCCAATTTCCAATCTTCCCTTGCCGGTAACAGCAATTAAATCTCCAGACTTGACATTATAACTAGCTTGAGTAACGTCTTTCCAGTTAACTCGCACGTCGCCACTATCAATTAAATCGGCCATTTTGCTGCGAGACATTGCGAATCCAGCGGAGGCGACAGCATCCAATCTCATGGATGCTTCAACGGTTGTCATTTCTTTCTTTTTGGGTTCTCTAATTTTGAGTTCGCTCAACTCAATGCGCCGCGTTTGCACAGGAACCGATCGCACTTGCTGCAAACTCATCTCCAAATACTCTACCATCTCCGGCATGACAATCGCTTGCGCGCCGCGTTCTCCCAAAACAATCACATCGCCAGTTTTCTCGCGGACAATTCCCGTACCCAACATCGCCCCCAAAAAGTCGCGGTGAGAAGCTGTATCGAACAAGAAATTGCCAGCGATTTCTACCGCAGCAACGTTAACGCTAGCAGAGTCGATCGGGATATCCGATCGGGCGATCGCAATTCTTTGTCTTTCAGCTTGCGGGTAGCCGCCCCAAGCCACTACTTCCACGTCTGTTAACCGCTTAAATACCGTCAGAGTGTCCGCCAATTCTGGAGGCGACAGAAAATCACTCTGAGTAACTTCCCAAGTTTTAATTGCTTGTTCCGCTTGGTCGATCGCCCGCGCCACACAGTCGCGGTTTTCGATGCCTTTTAACAGTTCTTCTTTTTGTAACATCAGTTAATGTTAGATTCTAATTTGAAATTGCCAAAAATTGCTGTAACTAAAAAGTCTACTTTTTTAACAGTCACACTACTTTAATTATAGTCTAAGATCACCAAATAACGCTCTTAGGATTTTAGTTGCTGGTAAAGCTGATATGATGAGCACGATTATTGTACCAAATCTATGAAGTCTTCGAGTTTAAGTTTTTGCAAGAGCTCGATCGAGTATGGCAACAAAATTGTCCACCCAACTACTTATTCTTCTTCACCCGCAAATACAGTTCTTCCATCGCCTCAATAAACGAACCATCCTTGTGCCAAAACTGTGGAAAATCTCCCTGTTTCTTCACCACGATCGCACTTACCCCACTTGGCGCTGCCACCTCAATCGTCTGCGGCAATCGCTTCGCACCATGCCAAAACTCTTTCAGGCTGACCGTTTGCGCCTCACTGGCGATCGCCTGCGTGTAATAGGAATCCACCGCCACAGGGGCCGCTGCATCCGCCGTTAACTCAGCAGAAAGTGCCAAGCCCAAAGGCGTTTTTGCTAATTCGCGGTGCAGCACTTCCTTAGAAAGCCCCCGTAATTCAAACAGTAAAAATGGATCTTTGTCCAATTCTGCCGCCACCAAATAATAAACTCCGGCAATATGTTTGCAGGGATTGCTATAGTCTGGGCAAGAGCAAGTAGTCTTAAAGTCCTCGCGGCTGCTGGGTAAAAGGTGCAATCCGAGGGGTGCAAAAGCCTTTTCAATATTGTCGGGCATTTCGTTTAGCAGCAGCCGAGAAATAAAGCTGGCTTTTGATGCCATTTGGGCGATCACCATTTGCCACTTTTCCTGACTAATTGGCTCAAACTCAATTTTAGTTTTGTACAGAGGCTCCTTATAAACCCCAAAATAAGGATTAACCGAGCCTCTCACCTGTGCCATCACTAAGCCATCATTAATCTTAAAGCTTTTTACCTTGTCATTCCGTGCATAGGAACGTCCCCGTCCGAGTCGCCCAGAATCTGTAAATCTTTCCAGCGCATCGATAAATTTATTGCCCCACCAAGTCCGAGTAAATTGTGACATCTTTGATTTCTCCTAATCTAGAACCGCATTTTTATTGAGTCTAATTAACTTTTTAAATGCCTCATTATCCAACTCAGTCAACCACGACTCATCCGCACCAATAATTGACCCTGCCAATTTCTTTTTGTCCTCAATCATTTGGTCAATCTTTTCTTCCAAAGTGCCGATCGCTACAAACTTATGCACAAACACATTTTTTTGCTGTCCGATCCGAAACGCCCGATCCGTCGCCTGATCTTCCACTGCCGGATTCCACCAGCGATCGAAATGGAACACGTGATTGGCTTTTGTCAGTGTAATTCCCACGCCGCCCGCCTTCAGTGACAGAATAAATACCGAAGGTTCAGACTCTGGATCTTGAAACTCTGAAATCATCCGTTCCCGTTTTTCGCGACTGGTTCCCCCGTGGATGTAGTAAGTGTTGTAATGTAGCGTTTGTTTAATATATTTTTCCAACGCGCTTCCCAGTTCTGTAAACTGCGTAAATACCAATAAACTTTCGCCTTCTGCTTTGACTTCCTCAATCATCTCGATCAGCCGTTCCAGTTTGTGCGATCGCTCTGGTGTAAACTCACTTTCATCTTGCAAAAACTGGCGCGGATGGTTACAAATTTGCTTCAGCTTCAGCAGTGTCGCCAAAATCATCCCCTTGCGCTTCATCCCTTCCGCCGCGTCAATTTCTTGTTCTACCTCTTTCACAATCGCTTCATAAAGCGAAGCTTGCTCGCGGGTGAGATTGCAGTAGAGCTTTTGCTCAACTTTGTCGGGGAGATCCTGAATAATCGACTTATCGGTTTTCAGACGGCGCAGGATAAAAGGTTCTACTAATTTTTTGAGCGCGGCTGATTGTATGCGACTCCCATGTTTTTGAATCGGTAATTCAAACATTTTCCGAAACTGTGCCTCTTTTCCCAAATATCCGGGATTGAGGAAATTAAAAATTGACCATAAATCCAGCAATCGATTTTCCACCGGTGTTCCCGTCAATGCTAGTCGATGGGTAGCGGGTAACTTTAAAATCGCCTTGGTTTGCGCCGCTTTCGGATTTTTAATATTCTGGGCTTCATCAATTACCACGCGATGCCACGCTACGCTGCTCAACAGCTTCTCGTCTTTTCGCACCAAGGTAAAGGAAGTAATCAACATATCACAATCTTGGACGGCGGCTTTGAATGCTTTGGCATCTTGCAAACGTTGAGGGCCGTGGTGAATCAGCGATCGCAATTCTGGAGCAAATTTTTCCATTTCCTTTTGCCAGTTACCAACTACGGATGTGGGCGCAATTAGCAGCGTGGGTAGAACCGCATTTTCTGTCTTTTTTTCTGTCTCTTTTGTAGTAGATAAAACTTCCCGCTCTTGCAATAATCGAGCAATTACCTGCGCCGATTTACCCAAACCCATATCATCGGCAAGACAGCCATTTAATCCCAAACTTTCCAAATAACTTAACCAAGAAACGCCGCGCTTTTGGTAATCCCGTAACTTGCCCTGAAACTTTGCTGGATCTGCAATTAACTCTAACCGACTCTTATCGTTCAGCTTCTCCAACATATCCGATAACGCCCGATCGCGCTCAACCTCCAACTGTTCGCTGGCTTCTCCTTCTGCCGTCAACTTCATAAAGTCAATCAGGCTTAAATCGGGGTTTTCTTCGCGATGTTTTTGCCAAAAATTTAGCATCTCCTGCATCTTGTCTTTGTCCAGTTCCATCCATTGTCCTCGGAACTGCACCAGCGGTGTTTTGCTATTTACTAACGCCTGCCATTCTTGTTCGCTAACCCGTTCACCCCCGATCGCCAATTCATATTGATATTCCACCAAGGAATCCGCCGAAAACAATCCCTTGCCCTTGATTGCAGGGCTCTTGCTGTCCTTCCCTTTGACTTGCAGGCGAATCTTCGCCCGTTGTCGTCCCTTCGGCGTCCACCAAGCGGGGACAATCACTTTGTATCCGGCATCTTCTAATACCCAAGCGGACTCGCTGAGAAAGGTGAAAGCATCATCTAAGCTGAGGGTAATGTTAACGGGTTTGTCGGTTTCTAACCCTTGCCAAAGTTGGGGATAAATGCGGGCAGCGTAGCCGAGATTTGTCAGCAAATGTTGCTCAAAGTTGTCTCCGAATTGTGTTTGCAACTGTTTTTGTTGAGTCGATCGCGATTGCCAATAATCGTGCAACGGCAGCCGCAGAGATGGGTCTTTTTTCGCAGCCACCTGAAACTCTAAAACCCAAGGCTGTTCGGGGTTTTCGGGGGATTGTAGTTGAAAGCAGAGGGAGAATGAGTCAGCAGATTGATTGCGCGTAATGCGATCGCGCCAGGTTTGCCATTGCCGGTATTGTTCAAGGCTTACTGGCGCGATTTTTCGTGTTTGGTTGAGGCAGATTTGGAGTAAAGAATCCGCAATCTTATTTTCAAACGATGCGGGGATGGGGGTTTGAGTGACAATTTCCGCGATCGCACATTCGGAAAAATGCCGCAGCAACCGTTCGCGATCGTAGAACTTTGGTGTATCTTGTAGCTGGATCTTCCGAAAACCGGACACACAAACTAAAGGCATCCATTCAACATAGCGTTGTAAATCAGTTTCGTACTGTGTTGAAACAATTTCCCATCCCGGATAAATCTCAAAGCTGGGTGCAATTTTGGCAGGTGTTTTTGGAGTTTTTGCAGTTGTTTTGGTTTTTGTCTCGCCCGCTTTCTTACGCCCGCGCGTGGCTTTCTCAGCGGGTTCGGATGTTTCGATGGGTGCGATCGCGATCGGAGCAGTTTCTCGATAGCGCAACGCCGGAATATAATGATCTTTCAGAACAATTTGCTTAAAAGTTTGGGTGTAGTGATACCAAAATAGCAAGTCTGAACCAAACTGAACTTCTGCTACATCGTAGAGGGCAAAAAAATGCAGATCGTTCAATACTTTAGTCAAAGTGTGGGTGGCGATGGCCACACAATCAACTTCCCAATACTCCAACTCAAATGTTTCGGGTAACTCTGTCTCTAAATATCGCGCTAGTTCTAAAGATGACAACGGCTGGTTGTCAGCAGTGGGCAGTAAAAAATACCGAGGGACGATCGCGTATTCTCGCCCCATCGCACTTGTATTGCTGACTGCTGACAGTTGAATCCCGGCTTCTTTCGTTAGAAACTCTCTTAACTGTGCCGTCTTCAATTGTCGGGGATGAACCTTAGCAGGCTGTTTTTTCTTTTCAGTAGTTTCAACCCAAATATAAAACGTTCCAGGTTGAATAAAATTCTCTTCTGCTTGAGGAATCCAAGTCCCGTGGAGGATTTTCATAGGTTATACCATCAATTAGCGGGAAAAGATAAGACGGCGGTTGAAAGAGACTGTTGGCGAATTCGCAGGGGGTGTTACCCATCACCTCTGGGAGGCAGTATTTCCGTTCACTATTGGTAGTTAATGGCTATATGGTCAATTTGAAATTTAGTCTAGAACCACTATTTTTAGGGGTGAGAGGTGAAGCCCTTTATTGATTCGCCAACAGTCTCTAATAATAGACTTTTTGCAAAAGTCCTTTTAAGCAAATTTTCGGACGGGCAAGATGCCCATCCCACAAGAGAAAAAACTTTTTGTGGGATGGGCATCTTGCCCGTCCCAGCTATTTTTGCAAGAGGTCTAATCAATCCTCCACTAGCAGTCCGTTCAAATCTTAAATCCCGGTTGTCAATACACAACTGAAAAAACTGCTCGTCTGTTAATTCGAGGGTTAATTCTAGGGGAGAATCTAGGGGGATAGTTTGTGATTCCATAACTGCCTCCAAATATTACACGAGTTGAATGTCAACAGTTAACAGTTAACCGTCAACTGTTAACAAACAAATAACTAAGTCTCTGTATAACCTTGGATATTTTCCGGTTTAAACTGCTGCAAAATCTTCGCAGCTTTCCCAGTCAAATCATCAGTACCCTTAACGGCAATCAAAAATTTACCCGCATTCAAACGGTTGCGGTAGGGCAAAGCATCGCCGCTACCAAAAGCCATACCGCCCGCGCCTCCAACAAACACACTGCCCATTGCAGCGGCGATCGCACCGAGTACACCACCGATCGCATGATCGCCAATTTCTCCCGCCCAGGCAAAAGTCTTCAACTCAGTAATCAAGCTGAAAGTAACGCCAGCAATAAAGCCAAAGGGAATCAGCCAAATAGCCATGAGTTTAGCTTGTTTCTTCGCTTGCTGGTTCGGGTCGATCAAGCCAAATTCATCAGCAGTTTTGTAGCCGCGGCCCAAAATACTCACTTGCTTCATAGGCAAGCCTTCTTTTTCCAGAGCACAGTAGGCAGCTTCGGCTTGAATTCGATCGGGCAGTACGGCGATAAGATAATTCATTAGAAAACAATTCCTGATAGTTAGGCTGGAATAGCCAAAGTCTATTATAGACCGAAAAGACATACTAGCTAAGCACTTGAGGGATTTTCAGACGGTCAGAGAGTCCGATCGCCCGCAAAGCTAAAATATTTCACGCAAAAAACGGCCGACCTTGACCGAATACAGATACAATTCAAACTGCACAAAGGCAAGCTTGAGCTGAGCTGTTAGATACTGCTCTAAGTGTAAGTCTCAACTTTGAGCTCGCCAACGCTCGGTCTATTTTTACTATTGCACTCAATTGCTTGCTATGCCTAAAGTTCTAGTATCCGATCCGATCGACCAAGCCGGAATTGACATCCTCTCCCAAGTCGCGCAAGTTGACGTAAACACAGGACTCTCAGCCGAACAACTGGTAAAAATTATTCCAGATTACGACGCTTTAATGATCCGTTCTGGCACCCAAGTTACCAAAGAAATCATAGAAGCCGGGAATTCACTCAAAATTATCGGCAGAGCCGGCGTCGGCGTAGATAATGTCGATGTACCCGCCGCTACCCGCAAAGGAATTGTAGTCGTCAATTCCCCCGAAGGCAACACGATCGCCGCCGCCGAACACGCGCTTGCCATGATGCTCTCGATGTCTCGCCACATCCCGGAAGCTAACGAATCCGTCAAAGGGGGTAAATGGGAACGCAACCGCTTTCTCGGCGTAGAAGTTTACAAAAAAACCCTCGGCATCGTCGGTTTGGGCAAAATCGGCTCCCACCTCGCCGCCGCAGCCAAAGCAATGGGCATGAAACTGCTGGCCTACGACCCCTTCATTTCGACCGAAAGAGCCGACCAGTTGGGCTGCCGCTTGGTAGAACTCGAACTGCTGATGCGCGAATCCGACTACATCACCCTGCACATCCCCAAAACGCCGGAAACCCTGCACTTAATTAACGCTGAAGTGCTGTCGAAAATGAAGCCCACGGCCCGCATCATAAACTGCGCCAGAGGTGGCATCATCGACGAAGCAGCCCTCGCAGAAGCCATCAAAGAAGGCAAGATCGCCGGCGCAGCTTTGGACGTTTACGAACACGAACCGCTGGAAGCTGATTCCCCGTTGCGGAGTGTCGGCCAGAACATCGTGCTGACGCCCCACTTGGGAGCATCCACAGCGGAAGCTCAGGTAAATGTGGCGATCGACGTTGCTGAACAAATCCGCGATGTACTGTTGGGGCTGCCAGCGCGATCGGCTGTCAACATACCAGGAATTTACCCAGACTCGATCGAAAAACTCAAACCCTACTTGCAACTCGCCGAAACCCTCGGCAACCTCGTCAGCCAGCTAGCCGGAGGCCGAGTCGATTACCTCAACGTTCAACTGCAAGGCGAATTGGCCAGCAACCAAAGCCAGCCCGTAGTCGTTGCCGCCCTCAAAGGCCTGCTCTCCCAAGCCCTGCGAGAGCGCGTTAACTACGTCAACGCCAGCATCGAAGCAAAAGAACGCGGAATTCGCGTCGTCGAAACCAGAGACGCCTCAATTCGCGACTACACCGGCTCCCTGCACCTCTCGGCCAAGGGAACTCTCGGCGAACACACCGTGACAGGTGCAGTGCTCGGCGAAAGCGAAATTCGGATTACCAGCGTTGACGATTTCCCCGTCAACGTTTCCCCCACTCACCATATGCTGTTTACCTTGCACCGCGATATGCCGGGGATTATTGGCAAAATTGGTTCCCAATTGGGCAGTTTTAATGTCAATATTGCCAGTATGCAGGTAGGCCGTAAAATCGTGCGAGGCGATGCGGTGATGGTTTTGAGCCTTGATGACCCTCTACCAGAGGGGATACTGGCCGAGATCCTAAAAGTTCCGGGAATTCGGGATGCTTACACGGTAAATCTTTGACGGATTTGGGAGTTTAGATTTTGGATGCCAGGGCTGATAATTGGTAATGGGTAATTGATCATTGGTAATTAGCCTGAAAGCGGGAATTTTTCTATTAGCCAATCCTCCTTCCTCACTCTCCAGTTCCCAGTCTCCAGTTCCCCTGGGCCAATCTAAAATCTAAAATCTAAAATCTAAAATTGTATGGCACATAGCTGGTGGGAAATTAGAATTCTTTGCGATCCGGCGCTGGAAGATATCATCTTTTGGCGTCTGGAACGATTTAACTGTCAGGGAACTGCTACTGAACTCAAAAGCAATTCCTGCCTGATGTCGGCTTATTTGCCCGAAGAACAGGCAGGATTGCTGGATTTGGCCGCTCTGTCTCTGTGGCTGCGCCAAGATGCTCTGTGTGCAGGTTTGCCCCTACCTGCGATGCAGTGGGATTTGATTGAAGATGAGGACTGGGGCAGCACTTGGAAGGAGCACTGGCAGCCTCAAGAAGTGGGCGATCGCTTTTTAATTAATCCGGCCTGGCTGCCCTTACCGACTGATACCGATCGCGTTATTTTGCGTTTAGATCCGGGTGTGGCTTTCGGTACTGGTGCTCACGCCACTACTCAACTTTGTCTGGAGTCCCTGGAAATGCGGCTCGGTTTTGATGACAAAGAGTGTATCGTTGCTGATATCGGCTGCGGATCGGGTATTTTGTCGATCGGCGCGGTGTTGTTGGGCGCTACAAAAGTTTATGCTTTGGATACTGATCCTTTGGCAGTGCGATCGACCATTAGCAATAGACTACTCAACCGCGTTAATTCTCAGCAGTTAGTTGCAGAGCTCGGAAGTATCGATCGCTTGAAAGAAATGGTAGATGAGCCGATCGACGGTTTGATCTGCAACATTTTAGCAGAAGTAATCATTGATTTAATCCCGCAGTTCACGGCAATTAGCAAACCAACTACTTGGGCCGTGCTCAGCGGCATTTTGCTCGAACAAGCTAAGCCAATTGCTGACACTCTCGAACAGCACGGCTGGATTGTGGCTACTCTGTGGAAGCGCCAAGATTGGTGTTGTTTTAATATTCGGCGTAGTTAACAATATGGTAATTGCTAATTCCTAACTGCTAATTGGTAATTTTGAGTTCATGTTTCATCTTTGGGAAGTGAATTTAAATAAATGTCGCACCTGAAAATAAACCGCGCCAGCCCAGTAAAAACCATTCACCAAAATCAACAACGTTTTTCCAGTATAAGAATTAACAAAACCAAAAACGCGGTAAGTTGAGATCAGCACTAACAACATTTCCACTAGAGAAACAATTGACCCATAGTGCTTCCTATCCCAATAAGAAAACGGACTGATAAAACGGTAATTGCTGAACGGAAAAAAGTGCCGGTGAGCGTCGTCATTGTGGACAGGCAAATCTCCCAGAGAGTGTAGTATCATGCTGACAAACAGAATTTGCACACTTTGCCAGCCAAAGTAATAAGCAATTAGCAAACCAATAACCGCAAGGGGAATTGAATGGAACAGAGCCACAATATCTTGCACAAAAGGCTCATAATATGCTTTTGACCAAATTGTAGCTGCGGGCAAGCGAGCAATGTATTTCGCCCAAAAGTAAAATAAAAATATCGGAATATCCGGCAAAATTCCGCCAATGACAATAATGAGATTAGCTTGCGGCAGTTGCGGTTTGCCGAGAATAGCGAGATTGATAATAGCGTGGCTGGGAGTCTTCATAGGTAGGGTTCGTCAACTAGGATTATCTTATTCATAATGAATCAGATATGAGCTGACGCACCCTACGTGTGAGATAATTGGCTCGTGCTACAAGAAAGGTTGCACTCGATCGATCAACTGCGCCGGTTGCAGTACTCCCTCAATGCGATGGACCTCAGCGCCATTTTTGAACAGCACCAAAGTCGGCAAAGCATAAATGTGATACTGCGACGCCAACTGGTCGTACTTATCCGTGTCAATTTTGACAACCATCAGCTTGTCTTTTAATTGACCGCTCACTTGCTCCAAAATCCCTGCCATCATCTGACAAGGCCCGCACCAAGTAGCATAAAAATCTACCAACACCGGCAAGTCAGAGCCCGATAGTATTTCCTCAAAACTGCTGAACTGTTTTTGAACTGCCATAAGACAAAATAATTTTTTTGGTTCTGGCTCGATTTTAGTGCAAAATTCTCTGGTAGATTGCGAGGATACAATTATGGAATTATTACCAGAGACTTTTCAGAGATTGCGGGGTCAAGTTGCTGTCGTGACCGGTGCGTCGCGGGGAATCGGCCGCGCCGTTGCTGTAGCCCTAGCAGCAGAGGGCGCTAAAGTCGCCGTAAACTATGCGAGTTCGAGTGCTGCTGCTGATGAGGTGGTAGCAGAAATAGTCGCTGCTGGAGGAGAAGCTGTGGCACTTGCAGCAGATGTCTCAAAAACTGACCAAGTAGATTTACTCACCAGTAATGTCATGGAAAAATGGGGACGAATTGACATTTTGGTGAACAATGCCGGCATTACTCGCGATACTTTGCTGCTGCGGATGAAGTTGGAAGACTGGCAAGCGGTAATTAATTTGAATTTAACTGGCGTGTTTTTGTGTGCGAAAGCTGCCAGTAAAATCATGCTAAAACAGCGAAGTGGCCGAATTATTAATATTGCTTCGGTTGCTGGACAAATGGGCAATCCGGGACAAGCTAATTACAGTGCGGCGAAAGCTGGGGTAATTGGATTTACTAAAACTGTGGCGAAGGAGTTGGCGAGTCGCGGGATTACTGTGAATGCGGTTGCACCGGGTTTTATCACTACAGATATGACTAAGGATGTCAAGTCTGATGAGATTTTGAAGTATATTCCGCTGGGGAGATATGGGGAAGTTGAGGAAGTTGCGGGGATGGTGAAGTTTTTGGCGGCAGATGCGGCGGCGGCTTATATAACCGGGCAGGTTTTTAATGTGGATGGGGGGATGGTGATGGCTTAGGATTTGGGGATTTTTTTAACCGCAGATACACGCGGATGAACGCGGATATTTGCGGTTAATAATTACTTTAAGGCAGCACGCAACTGACTGAGGACTTTTTTGTATTTGGCAAGGCGTTGAAAATCTGCCTCTGTGGGATTGGCGATGCGACGAATATCAAGGTTATGAGTAACATCAGCGATTTTGACTCGCAGTGCGATGGGGTTGGCAATAACACGTTCTAAATAAGCTGGATAAGCTTCTCCTTCTATTTTGGTAATCGCCTCGATCGCCGAGACGATAACTTCAGGAAAACCTTCGCTTTTAAGTTGCTCAAGTGTAAGTTCAGAATCTTCGACCGCATCGTGTAAAACCGCTACGATTTTATGTTCTATAGAAGTTACATTTTCCATCACAAATAGCGGATGATCGAGATAGGGATTGCCTGCCTTATCAACCTGCCCATCATGAGCTTTTGCTGCGATCGCGATCGCCCGCTGTAGTAATAATTCGTACTCTGAATTCGTATTTGACAACATAGTACAGAAGTTCTCTATTAAAGTTTCAGTCTCCTCGCGGGGGAAACGTTGTGTGGGAGTTTTTATTTTAAATATTCCTGCAACAATTTCCAAGCCATTTGAGTACCTTCACCTGCGTTGACTTTTTCAAACTCTACATCTTTTCTCAAAATTACCAAACCCACACCTTCTTTGATTTCTATTTGATCACAATCGCTAACGATCGCCAAAAAAAGGTGGTTTTTTTGTAAAACCTTTCTATCATTTTGGGTCTTTTGGTGAGTAAAAGTTGCGATAAACTCCATTGTGTAATCATTGATTGTGAGGCAAGTTTCTTCCTCCATTTCTCGCACTGCTGCCTGCTGTGGAATTTCTCCAATGTCCACGCCACCACCAAAAGTAGAAAGCATTCCTTGACTGGCAATACCGGGAATATTATCTCGCAGTTGTGCCCCAATCTGACCGTTGGGAAGCATGAGAAAAATGCGAACTATTGACTGAGGAATATTCATCCGATCGAGGGAATAATACAACTAAAAAAAATTGCTCTAGAGTTTTTTAATTTGACTCCAAATTTGCCTAATCCCATTGTATACCGCAGCATACAAAGCCAACAATTTATTGACAAAACTTTGCCAAATAGAGTTGTCGGTGACTTCAGAAACTTCTTCGGTTTCCACGGGCAGCGGGGGCATCCCGACTACTTCATACAGCGGATATTCGCCACTTTTCCCCGGAATTTGCACGGATACGCACTGATTGACGATCGCCAATTTCTTAACTTCCTGATAAGTCTCCTCGGAAATCAGTAAACTGGTTCCCACTTGCTTATTAGCAGCCTCGATCCGGCTGGCAAAATTCACCGCATCTCCGATCGCCGTAACTGTCTGACTCTTCGATGCCCCCAAATTCCCCACAACCACCCACCCGTAATGTATACCAATTCCAATCCGCAATCGGTGACGGTATAGAGTCTCAAAATAGGGATTGAGTTTCTCTAGTTCCTCCAGCATCTGCACCCCAGCCCTCACCGCTTGTTCCGCTGCCCTGTCTGAATTTTCCAACCCAAACAGCGCCATAAAACCATCTCCCATATAATTATTAATCATCCCGCTGTTGCGGTTGATTGCATAACCCATTTTTTGGAAATAGCGATTTAAAATATAAATTACATCGTAGGGCAATAGCGATTCTGCAAAAGGCGTAAACCCTCGAATATCGGCAAACAAAATTGCAATTTTCTTCTCTTGACCCACAGGAGCAGAAATTGACTTTCCTGCCATTTCGTCGTTAAAGGATTCCAAGTCTTCAGAATCGATCGCCAATCGGCGCAAAATCACCTTGCCGCCCGCAACCTGTGTCTGACAAGCTAGCCTAATTTCCGGTTCTAAACGCAATTTTTGGGCAAGTTCCTCTTCCGGCGAAGTGCGCGGAGAGCAAAATTCCAAACCTTCGACAATCAATACCCGGCAAGTTGAACATCGGGCGCTACCGCCGCAGATGTGGGTGTGGGGAATGTCGGCACGCAGAGAAGCTTCGAGAATTATATCGTCGTCGTCTATCTCGATCGTGCGATCGTCCGGCAGATAGTGAATCTGTGGCATATATGGCGCGTCTAGCTAATTAGCGAGGAATCTCGCGGACATCTGTTATTGCAGCGAACCTGTATGCAAACCCGGTTTCTCGGCATTTTTTCTGTCTCCCCTCCCCTGATTCCTTAACTATAAGTCGCGATCGGCATTTGCTTCTCGTTTCATCAGCTCAACCGCCCAACTGACACCAGTTTAAAAAAAGAATGCAACTCTAGGCAATAGTCCCACTCTTAGCTGATCATTCATTCTCAATTCTAAAATCTAGAATGGTATAACTGAACACTACAATTTTCACCGTGAGATGAAAATACCCCAATTCAAGCTGTGGAGTTAATCTAAAATCTAAAATCTAAAATCTAAAATGGACTGACATAATTCTTAATAAAATTAATCTCCCCCAAAGCCCTATAAATCCGTTATCAAATCTCCTTCAACAGCCATATATTTTTAGAATTTGGGAAAGTTTTGCTGTGCAAACCTTACTTGGCAATAGTTTCAGCTTTTTTGCTCTGTAACAACCAGCTAATTTTGGTGAGATAGAATAGCAGCATCTTTAAAACCAGTATAACCATGACTTCATCAACAGCCTTACAAAACATCGAAAAGCACATTCCCATAGTGGGAGATGTACATATCAAAAGTCCGATCGCCTACGCAGCAACCCGCCTCGCAGTCAGTGCAGTTAACACGGTGCAAATGGCAGTAGCAGAGTCTTACATCAACGGATTAGAAGTCCCAGATTCAGTATTGCGATCGCTTTTTGATACCTGTATGCCCGTCTTTTTTAAGCATTTCCCGTCCTTGCTTGCACCCTACGAATGGGTACTAACAGAAACAGATCACACAGCCGAGGGGTCGCGGGATTTAATGAAGATTCAGTACGACTTACCTCAAGCAATGCTGAATCCGATGTTAGGTGACGGAAAACTCATTTACCCTAAATACAGCATGGGATTATGGGAAAAAGGAGCCGCCAACCTTGAACAAGCGCAAATCCAAATGATTGATGATGTGATTGAGAAGCTAGAAATTCAGGATGGCGACAATATTTTAGACTTTGGCTGCGGTTGGGGTTGCGTTCCCAATTACATTCTTTCCAAATTTCCCAATGTCACTTTTACGGGGATTAACCTCAGCCACCACCAATGCGAGTATATGCGTCAGAAGATGCAATACCCCGAAAGCTACCTTAGTTCAGGTCGATTTACCCTATATGAAGGCGATTTGAACGACGCCAACTTCGAGACAAAATTTGACAAAATTCTCTCCATCGGAGTTTTTGAGCATGTAGGCAATTTAACGAAAGCTTTCCAAAAGCTGGCATCTTTCCTGAAGGATAAAGGCAAAGTTTTCATTCACATCATTACAGTTCGCACCCCCAACAATATATCCAGTGTTTTCACCCACAAATACATTTTCCCCCACGGCCGTTACTGGAAATACGATGCCGTTCCCAGCTACAACAAAGACCTCAAAACCATTAAAAGATGGTATATCAACGGATACAATTACTCCACAACCTTTGCTAACTGGCTAAAAAACTTTGACGATTCTCAGGCAAGAGTCAAAGATTTGGACTACGGCATCGACTATGCCAAATTTCGTCGCATCTGGCGGTTTTACTTGATTTGGTTTGTGTCTAATTTCGCGAGTTGCGACGGCGAATATAACGGCAACGGTCAATATTTAATGACTCATGCCTAATCGCTAATCAGTAGACCGAGCTCAAAAAACCTAACACCACGAGCCCCGACTTCTTGGAGAAGTCGGGATTCTCAAGTGCGAGCTACTTATCCGGATAATGAAACCTTTCAACCTAGATTTAGGGCGATCTAGAAGTGTTGCATTCTTTTGAGAAATTTGTCTGAGTTTAAAAAAGTCCGGAATCAGATGATCGATCGGTGAATAAGACTTATATCAAGCATGAGCCTGCACAATACTTTTTAAATTCCATCCTCGATCGGTAGTGATGATATCCGATATTTTACTACAAAAAAAGGGTTGATTTATACAATGGTAGACAATATGAAACCTTCTCTTCCTCAAGACGACCCGAACCCAGAACAGCGCCGCGATTCCTTGAATCGCCAGCAACAAGCTTATCAGTTTGACCATGACAGTTTATCACCTTTGGCATTATTGAAAGATCTGCCACCAGTCGAGAACTTTTCGAGCAAGTATATTGGAGAGCGGATACTAGCAACATCGGAACTTCCCGGAAATATGCTGGCGGCCGATTCGAGAAGTTTTCTCGATCCTCTCGATGAGCTCCAAGACTATGAAGATTTCTTTACTCTGCTGCCGCTACCTGCTGTTGCCAAAATCTACCAAACCGATCGCTCTTTTGCAGAACAGCGCCTGTCTGGAGCAAATCCGATGGTGCTTCGTTTGTTAGATGCCGGAGATCCTCGGGCGCAAACACTGGCACAAATTTCCAGCTTTCACCCATTATTCGATCTGGGTCAAGAGTTGCAACAAAAAAACATTTACATTGCCGATTATACGGGTAGCGACCAACACTATCGCGCGCCTTCAAAAATTGGAGGTGGCAGCTATGAAAAAGGCAGAAAATTCTTGCCAAAACCGCGAGCTTTTTTCGCTTGGCGGTGGACGGGAATCCGCGATCGCGGTGAACTGGTGCCGATCGCCATTCAACTAGATCCGACGCCAAATAGCCATCTTTACACCCCGTTCGATCCTCCTGTGGATTGGCTGTTTGCGAAACTCTGCGTGCAAGTAGCAGATGCCAATCACCACGAAATGAGTTCGCATTTAGGTCGAACTCATTTGGTGATGGAACCAATCGCGATCGTCACCGCCCGACAGTTGGCTAAAAATCATCCCCTTAGCCTGCTGCTGAAACCGCACTTTCGGTTTATGTTGACTAACAACGAGCTGGCACGTTCTTATTTGATCGCTCCGGGCGGGCCAGTCGATGACTTGCTAAGCGGTAGCTTGCCAGAGACAATGGAAATAGCTAGAGAGGCTTGCAGTAACTGGAGTCTGGATCAATTTGCCTTCCCAACCGAACTGAAAAATAGGGGCATGGACGATCCAAATCAACTGCCTCACTATCCTTACCGAGATGATGGATTGCTGCTGTGGAATGCGATCGAAACCTTTGTATGTGACTATCTCAAATTCTTTTACCCGACAAATGAAGCACTCGTCCAAGATGTGGAACTGCAAACTTGGGCCCAAGAATTAGCCTCGAATGAGGGCGGTAAAGTCAAAGGAATGCCCAGCAAAATCGACACAGTTGAACAATTAATTAAAATTGTCACAACCATAATTTTTACCTGTGGCCCGCAGCATTCAGCAGTCAATTTTCCCCAGTATGAATACATGAGTTTTTCTGCCAATATGCCTTTGGCAGCCTACCGAGATATTCCCAAAATTACTGCTGCGGGAACTCTTGAAGTGATTACGGAAAAGGACATTTTACGGTTGCTTCCTCCGTACAAGCGAGCGGCTGAACAACTGAAAATTATGTTTATTTTGTCAGCTTATCGATATGACCGTTTAGGTTATTACGATAAATCTTTCCGAGAACTCTACCGGATGAGCTTCGATGAAGTTTTTGAGGGAACGCCGATCGAATTTTTAACGAGACAGTTCCAGCAAAATTTGAATATGGCAGAACAAAAGATTGATGCTAACAATCAAAAACGAGTAATCCCTTATTTTGCTCTCAAGCCTTCGTTGGTACTCAATAGCATCAGTATGTAGAATTGTATTTTTTGGGGCGGGCGAGACGCCCACCCCACACGAAAATTCATTCTTTGTGGAACAGGCCCAAAAGCCTGTTCTTCAGCGTGGTTCAAGATGTGAGTTGCAATACGAATTCTCAGCTTTTATAGTCTTCAACAATCGAGCAATTCACGCACATTGTACCAGAGGAATCAGAGAAGGTGACTTCATCTTGATAATGCCGGGGTGTTTGCATCAGCAACCGCCAAGCTTTGCCAGCATCGATTAAATTCAGGCGTCCAGGATAGTGAGTTTGCAACAACTCTTGCACCATCGGATAATAATCTGAGTTGATGCTGGGGAAAATATGATGCTCTGTGTGGTAAGCAAAATTTAAGTGCAGCAGGTCAAATATTTTAGGAACCCGCACTGACATACTGTTGATCAGCGGGTCATTAATGACGGTCATCCGGCAACCCATGTGGTTGGTATAGATGTAAAACATGGCGCCTGCATGACCAATTGCGATCGGCAAAAAGTAGGCAAGAGCGATTTTGAGCGGATGAAATCCCAGGTAGAACAAAATACTCGCATGAATCCCTAAAATTCCCAGACATTCAAATGCGATTGTCAATCTATCTTTAGGACTAACTGTAAAGGCAGCCGGTACGTAATCGACAGATTTATCGTTAAAGAACAGTACCGAGGTGAGATTGCGGAAATTATGCACTAACCACGAACCGGCCATCCCTACAATTAACCACAGCGGATTGACTTCCACCGACGGTACAAACAGATTTTGAATCCATTTTCCCCAAGTATCTGGTTGCTGGTACAGATAGTTGCGATCGGGGTCTGCCAAAGAATTCGTGTTATTGTGATGTACGAGGTTGTGCAGATTTTTCCACTGAGTAGGCGGCATAAACAGCATACTTAGTCCCAAAAAGGCGATCGGATAAGTGAGGCGCGACTTTTTCTGAACGCTACCGTGCATCAAATCGTGGGAGCTAAATAGCAAAACTATGATACTATTGCCCATGATGACGGCTAAAGGTAAGTAAAGCCCTAAAAGATAGACAGGCCAGCGATCGAGATTAGCAGCAATTCCCCATCCCAGCAATAAAATAGCAGCGTTGATGAGTAGTATTGCTAACTTGCTAGGATCTGGTTCAAAAGCATCTGACGGCAGCAGCGGACGCAATTTTTTAACATATACCGAGTGGTGAATTAGCGTTTCTTCGCCGCCTAAAGTCGGCGTTGCCGCCTTGTCTAGAGTATTGAGTGATTTTTCTGATTTCATGTGATCGCTAAGAGTATTTTCATGTGAGTTAATAAGTTTCTAAATTTAATTAGATCCCGTACCCGATTTGAGATTGAACCCACACATAAATCCGGCGGCTTATTGTTAGGATGCGGAGATTTTATCTGTCTCCACTGTGGCTATCCGAGAACTGGCGATCAAATTGCTTTAGATCAAGGCTGCCTGATTGTTCTACGAAGATATTATATCCCATAAAGAAAATTTTAGAAACAACTATTAAAGGCTTACGCATCGATAATAGTCTCCCACTTTTCAGTTTGGTTTAATCCCAATAACCAATCCTAAATAACCTAAGCTGATACGCATTTAAATTGGGATTTTTGAAGCCTAGACTCCTTGCACCATGGCTTTCAGGCAAAAAATTTAAATGCTGAACAGCTTATAAGATTAAAAAAGTCCGTTTCCCTGAACAATTTCTTTAATTGTCGTCAGCGTATCTAACCCGATCAATCCCCGGCGATAACCTTTTTGGTTGGACATTCCCAAAAATATCGCATCTCCCCGATTTTGATAACGCCAAAACCGAGGTGAGGCATTTATAAAAGTTGAGGCGCTGTTAACATCCAGAGCAAATTGGCGACTTTCTAAGTAAGATTCAGTGGCAATGCAGTCAGCGTGACCGCTGCTGTAGCGGTTGATCCAGCCGATCGCAATCTCTAAACTATCGACAACTTTAAACGCGATGGTTTTGTTTAAATACGGTTGAGTCCACTCGTATGGTTCCGCCAGCTTCAACTCTGGGAAATCTGCAACAAGATCCGCATCGCCGCTAATTTGAAAGCCTTTTTCTTTTAAACTGTTCCACAGCCTGACTAGGGAAGAAGGCTTTTGGTTGCGATCGATCAGCACTTTCTCGATCGCATTAACAGGATCGGGAACGCTTTGATGGCTGTCCAAAATCATCCACCTTGCCATCTCCAAACTACCAGTCGGCGACCAATAAAGGTAACAATTTCCCATTGCCGACCTCAAAACTGGTGCTGTACACAGCCTAACCACCTGCTGCACCAAACTTGGTCTACCGTAGGGAATAATTAAATTGAGATATTGGTCTTGAGTGACCAATTCTCGGATCGAAGCGCCCCGATCCGGCGGCAGTATCTGCAAACATCCCGATGGCAAACCGACCTCATCGATCGCCGAAACCAAAGCTTCTCCAATTACTGTATTAGTTTGCCAGCTTTCGCTGCCGCCTTTAAGAATCAAACTGTTAGCGCTTTTGAGAGACAAACCAGCAGCGATCGCCCCCAACTCTGGAAATGCCTCGTAAATGAGAGCGATCGCCCCCAGTGGTAGCGACTGACAGTAAACCTGACAGCGATCGACCTGATAAGAAGCATTGATCACCCTACCGATCGGGTCTGGCATTTCCCCCAACCGTTGCAGAATTTGCACAGTTGTCTTGATCCGTTCCGGCGTCAGCTTCAGCCACTCCACAATCAACTCGGGAATCGCCATGTCCCGACTCGCTTCTAGATCCAGAGTATTTGCTTCTAAAATGTCATTTTGCCGGCGTTTCAGCGAGCCCGCCATCGCCTGCAAACCTGCAGCGCGATCAGCACTCTTTGTCGCAGCCAACTCCAAAGAAGCTTGATAAGCGCGACGCGCGACATTTGCGGCATCTGATGAATGGGTAAAATCCTCTATTATCATCTAGCTAACGCCTATAAGCCAGCCATACCATCAGCGCCGGCAGCATTGCTAGCAGCACCGCGACCATTGCCCACAGAATAATATTCGGGCCAGGCGAGTGTAGCGCCAAGGGCAACCAAATCACTAGCGGCACCAATATCATACCCAAAGCCAGTGGCAAGTAATAAGCCTTCAAACCCGGATGCGCTCTGTTCCACTGGTTGCCCGTCCACCGCCAAGCCTGCTTGTAAGGATAGTTCGTTGATAGTTGCTCGATCACGTATCCACTTTCGTCCAATACAAATATTTGTTGACAGCGGTTGCAGCCCAAGGCTTCTGTCAACGTTATGGGAACTAGACGACCCCGGCGTCGGCAAGGACAGGGGTACTCATCGTTTAAGTCAATCTTGGGAGCTTTTTGAGAGGGCACTAGCGATCGGATAAAAAAAGCGTTTTTACAAAAATAATCGTTAACATATCCACTTAATCAAACTTGTCAATTCCGCCAAAGCGAGGCTTTCAACTGCCTGTTCCGAGATCACGCCCGATCGGCAATTTTGACTTGCAAGTTCTGCATTCAATCTTACCACTAACTTAGGTATTTTCAACCATCCTTCATTAGGAGGATACCGAAAACTTTCTTGATCTACTTTCCGGTTTCCTTGATTTTTTTATCTTCTAAAGCGGGTGACGCGATTCGAACGCGCGACATTCACCTTGGCAAGGTGACGCTCTACCACTGAGCTACACCCGCATTTCCTGCGGTATTAACAATATTGTCTCAATTCTCGAAATTTGTCAAGTCTTTTTAGTAAGTTTTTTTTCAGATACCCTGTAAAAACCCCCAAAGCCTATCCCCACCGGAAATTTCAGCAGCCAGATCATTAACCAAATCAGTAATTGCCGTGAAAATTGACCGCCATCCGCCGACGGCAAAGCTACAATCAAGCTGGAATTGTGGGAGAACACTGTCATGTCAGATTTAAATCGCGGAATCATGAAGTTCAAGGGAGCTGACAGTCCTATAGCGATCGCCATTTCGGCGATTGTCATTGCCGGCGGAATCGGCTTCTTGATCTGGTGGGCGCTGCAATCAGCCTACACCTTCAGCTAACAGACTACTCAAACGTAAAACTTATCAGGCCTTGCTCAGAAGGCAGAATTTAAGAAAAATTCTGTCTTTTGCATTTTTTTGCCGTTAGCCTGGAATTGATGGCCCTGGAATCCGGATCGATTGCGGACGATCCAATGATTGCCATAAATCACCCGATCGGGCGACTCGCTAGCATGAGCCGAGATGACTCCCCGATCAACTACTTTTGTAGTACACTTGTAAACAAAGCGCGCCGAGAGCGCAATTTTAGATGCAAGTGTTTGCAAGGGTTGTATCTCAACAAGAATTTATGGCAAGCTTTCAGGACATCTTCAAATACTACAGTCGCTACTGGAAAATCTCAGTTTATAGCATAGGCGCATCCAGCGTTTTGGCACTAACCGATTTGCTTGTACCTTACGCGATCGGTCAAATATTAAACGTATTGTCGGGTCAACCTACAGATACAGTAACGCAAAAACTCATAACAGCGATCGCCTCCGTTACCCAGCACTCACCCAACAAAATATTATCGCTATCCGTCTTGCTGGGCATAATTTTTCTGGTAACAGTCGCCAAAGCACCGGTACAGCCTTGGGTGGGAAATTGGTTCCACTGGGCGATACCATTGAGGGCAAGGCGCGATCAAATGAGAAGTGCGATCGGCAAAATCCTCACCTTACCCCTAGAATTCTACGACGAAAACAACGCCGGACGGATTGCCAGCCGCATCGCCAAAGGCATCGCCAACCATACTTGGACTTACCCAGAAATTGCCGGCGAATTCATCCCCGAAGTCGTTCGCTTAATCGGCATTTTTGCCGTTATCTGCTTAATTGAGTGGCGGATTGGCTTATTAATTTTGGTTTCATTTCTATTTATCCTCAGTTTCACCTTAAAGGGCCTGCAACAGGTGACGGCGCAGGAAGAAAGTCTGGATGAATACATCGAAGATACCGAAAGCCGCAACTCGGAAATTATCACCAACATCAAAACAGTCAAAGCTTTTGCGACAGAAAGCCATGAACTCAAAAGGCAAACAACCAGACTCGATCGCGAATCAAAAGTCGTGATCCACCGCATTCACAAAGGATACGTCATCCTGGGGACATACCAGCAGACGATCGTCCAGTTGTGTTTGTTTTCAGTCCTCGGTTTTAGCCTAGCAGCCACGGTTGCAGGCAAAATTTCCCTCGGATATTTTGTTACCGTCTACACCCTGGCAAGCATGGCATATTCCCAACTGCGTCCGATTAGCGTTATCGCCGAATTATTGGCACGGCGTTATTCTTCAATGATCCGGTTCCACGAGTTTATGCAAACGCCAGACGGTGTGGATGCGGTCAATTTAGCAGAAAATGCTCAATCGGCACAGCCACCTTATAAATTTACCGGCAAAGTTGAGTTCAGCGGTTTGACATTCGGGTACGACAGCCAAAAACCCGTTTTGCAAGATGTGAATTTATTGATTCATCCCCGTCAGACTGTAGCATTAGTCGGGCGATCGGGTTCCGGGAAATCGACTTTAGTTAAACTTCTGTTTCGCTACTTTGAACCAAACTCCGGCCGCATTCTGATCGACGGAGAAGACATTCGCAGCTTAGACGTGACTCGCTACCGCCAGCGTTTAGCCATTGTCCACCAAGAAGTAGACGTTTTTAACGGTACTTTGCTGGAAAATTTGACTTACGGAAACAGAAATGCAACTTTCGAGCAAGTTGAGGATGCTTGTCGCATTGCCAAAGTAGAGGATTTTGTGCGGCTGTTGCCCCAAGGTTACTATACCGTTGTCGGGGAGCGAGGAATGCGCTTGTCAGGCGGTCAGCGGCAGCGATTGGGGATTGCCAGGGCGCTGTTGGTGGAGCCGGATGTGTTAATTTTTGATGAGGCTACTTCTAGTTTGGACTATGAAAGCGAGCGATCGATCCAGATAGCCATGCGAAATATCCTCGGTACGCGCACCACCATAATTATTGCCCACAGACTGAGTACAATTCGCGAAGCCGATGCGATCGTCGTACTCGACGGCGGTAGAATCGTCGAAGTTGGCAGCCACGACGAACTCTTGAGTCAACAAGGCATTTACCGCCGCCTGCACTCCCTGCAAGAAACCGGGGAATTAGTGAATTAGGGATTTCCTCTTAGTCTAGACTTAGGGTGCTCCGGGCGGACACCCAGCCTAGACGTAGCAATGCACACCTTAAACAGTGTTCAATTTTCCCGTCTACCGCTAACTCACTTATGTGTTCTTAACTGAATGATTAGAGTTTCAAATATAATGTTGCAAATAAAGATTGTGGTGCTAGGATATATAACTGTGATGGAAATGGGTCGATGCCCGAGCGGTTAATGGGGGCGGACTGTAAATCCGCTGGCTACGCCTACGCTAGTTCAAATCTAGCTCGGCCCACCTCAATTTAATAAACAGTTAAAATTTAAGAATTAAAAATTAATTTTTTAATTGGAGATTCTTAATTTTTTATGCCCGTGTAACTCAGTGGTAGAGTACCTCCTTGGTAAGGAGGAAGTCACGAGTTCAAATCTCGTCACGGGCTTGCTATTCTCTGCTATATCTATCAAGAGTTTCACGCTCATCGCACAGTAACAAGGTTAGTTTTCCGCTCAACTTTAGTGCTGATGGTTTTCTAATATGTCCAAAACGACTTCCATATCTGCCAAGTCTGCCCTCGACTTTTTGCGTCTGGCTTTGAACTGATTGAGCAGGTCGGCCGGCTCTGGAAATTCTGCGACTACTAGAGAAACTTTGTTGCTATCTCTGGTAGTGTTGGGGCTGTTAATTAATATCGATCGTACCCATAGTTTAGCTCGTAAGCACGGTTTTGACATCACTGTTAGTGGCTGGCAGTATGGGTAGTTGAGAATGGTGTAACATCTCAGTGGGAACTGAGATGTTGCACCATTCTCGATAAATCTTTTATGAACAGGCAAGATGCCTGTTCCACAATAAAATTCATCTCTTGTGGAACAATACTCCGGACAGTTTTTGAGATCGAGGCTGAAACCCTCATTCTACCGTTAGCATTCGACCTCACTGAGAAGGCTGAAACCCTCATTCTGCCGTTAGTGATTGAAAACTGTCCGGACTATTGGTGGAACGGGCATCTTGCCCGTTCTTGAAAATGGTGTAACATCTCAGTTCCAACCGACTTTAGCTATGAGACTAGGGTTTCCCCTCGGCGGACACTGCCACAAACTCATCACAATATTGTACCCATATCCAAATCCCCGACTTGTTCAAGAAATCGGGAATCTAATCATCCTCATCCAATCCCAGCGGCACAAAATATTGACTGTAAACCACACTATTCGGCTCCCAAAGCGGCCGCCAATAAACATTTTGGATCACCGCTTTCTCCCCATCACTATCCGCAGGCCACTGAAAACTGACGATCGCAATATTGCTATATCCCACAATCTCATCACCCTCTTGCAGCCAGCGATTGCGCCACAACAGCGATATAAAATTCCACAACCTACGCAGGAATGACAATTGTTTATTTTTATGTGTTCTATCTGACGGAGTTCCCTTTTCTAGCAGCAAAAATACCCGAGCTCTTTGCCGTTTAATCCAGTCAATCCGATAACCCCAGTCAGGTAGAGATTGTCTATTCCTAACAGCAGCCTCCAGAGCTTTCTTTCTGCTACTCCTGGGGATTTTCATTAATTCCAGCGGCTCATTCCATCCCAAACATTCGTGCGATCGCTCAGGAAGCAGCGACTTAATCTTAGTATGAATTAAATGCGTTTTCCACTCTTCATTGATAAAAGCACTAGCAGTCAACTGCGCCAACACAGAATAGTGACAATTTGATTGATAATTCGCCAGATTCAAAGGCTCAATATTCGATCGAGAATCGCCAAAATGACAATCAGACCAATAACTCAGCCGCACAGCAGCAGCATAGTGAATATCCCCGCTCAACACAATCACCCGATCGCGCTGCTTAAAAAACTCCGACAACAGCTTCACAAAAGCCAACTCGTGAAAATTCCAAGCATCCCCCGCATCGCTATTAAAAACCTTCCCCTGTTCCACATCCCGCTTTTGCACCGCATCAATAATCCACAAACCAACCAAATTTGTCGGCACAACTACTAGCGTCGCCTCAATCTCAAACTCCCCAGTTTTATTCAGCAAATTAGTTTCTTGCAAAGGCTGCTGAATTTGCTCCTCAAAACCTTTGTGAGTCAAAAGCATCGGCGGATCGATCGCGCTTTTCACCGGATACCCCCGCCAACTCCGCGTATCCAGCACAATCACCTCATGCTTAAAACTTCTCACAATAAAATGCCAATTCAAAACCTCATTTACACCCTCGTCATCTCGATCCAAAATAAAAACATCTTCATCTAATTTCAACTTAGGCAAATGAGTTTTCGGATCGAGTTTTGGAATTCCCAAATACGAAGCCGCCTCCTCCCAAGCAGAAACATCAGTCCCCGCCGAAGCCGACCATTTTTCAGCCGCCTTTAATAATTTATCTCCCGGTTTTTCGCGATCGAACTGTGCAGGCGTATTTCCCCAAGCCTGAAACACAGCGTAAGCCAGCAAAGCATTCTGCACCACCCGTCGTCCCAGCGGCTTCCCCAGCACCCGGTAACACCACTCTCGATTCAAATAAAAATCGTCGCTAACATCATGGTCATCGCAAATCATATAAGTAGGAATATTCGCTAGCGCCCTCCTCACTCTCCACAAATTGCGAGCAAAACCGTCAAGTTCAACAACTTCTCTATCCCAGACTTTTGCCTGCTTAGAATTTGGGCAAATATCCTTACCCTTCGGAAAACTCGTACACCAGAGTACCGGCGACCAAACTAACAAATACATCGCATAATATTCGCCCAAGCTAAATAAGTGACTTTTAGCATTGGCGGGTTTATTTACCAACATCGCCGTAAAGCCGCCAAAATCTCTGGCAATATCGCTGCGAGTCCCCGGTTTTAACTCAATTGGTTTTTTGGACTCATATTCAGCATCAGATGGTTTCTGAATAGGGGACTCTCTAAAAATTTCCCTCTCTTGGCCACCTGCATTTTCGTTTGCCGAATTTTTAGGTATACTGATACACAAATTCTTTTTAATTTGGGCATCATCCATCAGGGGTAGACTCTCTTCCCAGCCCAACAGGGTATCGCCAGCATCCGTCAAAGCCCACAGCATCGCATCGGCCACGTCGTCGCCGTAAATTTGGTCGCCGGTTAAAAACAGTTGGTGGGGCCTGCTATTTGCCGTACCTGCAAACTGTTCGATCGAATTATCCAAGATTGGCAGCGCATCTCTGCCGTCTCCGTGGGGCTTGCGACAAGAACCGTGAACGATACGCAAATAGTTTAAATCCTGTGGCGGCAGGGCAAAAGTGGGCAACTGGTGAGCGAAATAACTAATCGTCTCCGGCCCCAAAGCCGATAAATCAGGAGTGGCAGGCCACAGGCAAGAAATGAGATTTTCTTTCTCATTTTCTGGGACTGCACCCGCCGACGGCGACTCGCTACTCCCCGCAAACTTGATGTCATAAGCATAAATTTCCCCAGATGTCAAGACATTGCTATTAATTGGTTTAGCAGTCACCGCGACTACGTGCAGGTATTTGCCGAGCTGTACGGTAGAGTTCGCACCTTGCAGCAATGGCCGATCGACAATTTCGCCGGTTCCGCCCTCCGTCGAATAAACCTTGAGTTCGACTTGGCGGGGTGCTTTCAGAGCCAGCCAAACTGTCACGGCCCGACTTTCAGTCCGGCGCAAAATCGGGCCCGCAAGGATCAGCGGCAAGTGATGAATTCGATGACTTAAGGGAGTCCACGACATAGGATTTAAAAAATAAAAATTAAATAAGAGTGTTCTAGCAATCAGATTTTAGGCGATCAAGCATCTGTCACTCGCTTAATTAATGCTAAGTCTGCCAACCCAAGTCTCCAAAATTGTAACAACTCATTAAGTAAAATTAATAATCATGCTACAAGAAGAACAATTACAACATTTCCGAGATTCAGCCCCGCACTTGTCGGTAATTACATCATCAGAACCCGCTGGACGGCCCAACAGCCGGCCAATCTACTCCTCGCCCTTAGATAGGGCGATCGACCGCCACCCCCTCACCGTGGCTCCAGAAACCCCGATCGCCCAGGTGTTGGCTCTCATGAACCCGATGCGCGTCTCCTGTCACCTTTGTGGCGAAAAACAAAACGCTGTTGCTAGCGCAGCCAAGCGCAGTTGCGTATTAGTCGTCGAAGATAATCGCCCGATCGGCATTTTTACAGAACGGGATATCGTCAAGCTAACTACCGTCGCAGCTTGTACAGTCGGACTGACAATTGCTGACGTAATGACTCGATCGCCCATTACCCTCAAACAATCCGAGTCTCAAGATATTTTCACAGCTATGTTCACGTTGCGCCAGCACTCCATCCGGCATTTGCCCGTAGTGGACGACGACTCGCGACTTGTCGGCATCATCACCCGCGAAGCCATTCACGAAGCTCTGCAACCGATTAACTTGCTAACCAATTTGCGCTGTGCAGCAGATGTGATGACGAAAGAAGTCATTTGGGCCCCAACAACTGCCTCAGCCCTCGATTTAGCCCAGCTCATGGTCAAGCATCGAGTTAGTTCCGTCGTCATTGTCCAAGAGCCAACTCAGCATCCTGATCGGGCGATCGCACCAACACAAAATTATCAAATTCCGATCGGCATTGTCACCGAGCGCGACATCGTGCAGTTTCACGCCCTCGAATTAAACCTCTCCGAAATCCCAGCAGCAAGGGCCATGAGTGCGCCTTTATTTTGCATATCTCCCGCCGATTCCCTCTGGAGTGTCCACCAGTCCATGCAGCGCCACTGCGTCCGTCGTTTGGTAGTAGTTGGCAACCAGGGAGAACTTTTGGGCGTTGTGTCTCAGACAAGTTTGCCGCAAGTTTTTAACCAATCTGAAATGTATGGGACGATCGAGCTGTTGCAACAAGCAGTGGACGATCGAGCCACCCAATTGCAGAAAGCCAACGAACTTTTGCAGCAAGAAATTTTAGAGCGGCAGCGGGCTCAAGAAGCTCTGCGCCAAGCTCACGACGACTTAAAACAACAAGTTGAAGAACGCACCGCTCAACTTTTAGAATCAAATGAATTGTTGAGACGGGATATTATCAAGCGCCAGCGAGTTGAAGAAGTCCTGCGGCGAAAGCAAACTTGCTTGAAAAATCAAGCGCAGCAATTAGAGGAAACTGTGCGAAAGTTGCAGCAAACTCAAACTCAATTGGTGCAAACCGAAAAAATGTCTTCTTTGGGACAAATGATTGCCGGTATCGCTCACGAAATTAACAACCCTGTTAATTTTATCTACGGCAACCTTTCCCACGCCAGCCACTACATCAAAGAATTGCTCCAACTGTTGCAACTTTACCAGCAGCACTATCCCGAACCCGTCTCGGAAATTCGGAAAGCAGCAGCAGATATGGAAGTCGATTTTTTGGTAGAAGACTTATCTAAGATCCTGTCTTCTATGCAAGTAGGAACCGAGCGCATCCGCCAAATAGTTGTGTCGATGCGTAATTTTTCGCGATCGGATCAATCTAACATCAAGCTCGTTGACATTCACGAGGGACTTGAAACCACTTTGTTGATTTTGCAGCACCGGCTCAAAGCCCACGGCGCACATCCAACTATTCACATTATTAAAGAATACGGCAATTTGCCCAACATCGAGTGCTGTGCCGGTCAGATCAATCAGGTGTTCATGAATATTATCGGCAATGCTATTGATGCTTTGGATGAAGAAATCCAGAAAGGGGAATGGGCGGCGAGAAATGCGAAAAATTCACCCCCGTCAAATCCTAATTCTCCATTGACTGTTCCCACAATTAAAATTCGTACTGAAGTTGTTGGCGGCGATTTTGTCGCGATCCGCATTTCCGACAACGGGCGGGGCATACCGGATGAGATTCGCCACCAATTATTTGACCCGTTTTTTACTACCAAACCAGTCGGCAAGGGCACTGGGTTGGGACTGTCGATTTCTTACCATTTAGTTGTCGAACAGCACGGGGGGCGACTCGATTGCGTTTCGGAAGCTGGACGGGGCACTGAATTTGCGATCGAGATTCCGATCGTCAGTGGTCATTAGTCAGCAGTCATAGGATTTTAGATTTTAGATTTAAAAATTGAAGAATTGAAGAATTGAAGAATTGGAAATGACTCATTAAGCTCGTGGTTTGGATCACGGGCCTACAGTTGCATTCTTTTTTTCAACTGGTATCAGTAGACATCTCCAAAAACAATTAAAGCCTTTGTGTAACTAGGCTGTATGACGTAAATGCAATCATCCTAAATTAGCGA
>NZ_JAUBPI010000217.1:0-1451 GCF_036700645.1 Microcoleus sp. S36b_A4
GTAAGGATTCAGGTCTGAAATTCGGGAATGAGATCAGGCCGAGCCAAGTCACAAGAATGGGCAGAAATAGCCTCACGGAAAAAAGCCATTACTGAACGAGCTTGAAAACGACAGGTTTGGATGACACTAAGTAGATTAGCAGTTTCCTCAAATCGCTTCATCGAACGAGAACCGCCAGAAACTTTCCGTTTCGTTACAGCTAGCCGTAGAGAACGTTCTGCTAAATTATTATCCGGAGACACCGATGGGTGATCGAGAAAATACCACCATTGTTGAGCCTTATCTCGTAAGGATTTGAGTAACAAACCTGCTGCATAGCCAACTTGGTTGAACCAAGTGGCCAAAGCTTGATTCAATCGTATTTTGAAATCCTCAGCCCAAGAGTCGTAGGTAAGTTGCTCCTTCGTCTTTCGCCAGGACTCATGGGATCTAAAAGCTTCATCAATGAATGACAGAAATATTTGAGCGACTGCTGCATTATTGTTGCCCGGAAGTCCCAGCACTTTCTTGAAATGCCGTCGTAAATGGGCTAGACACTTCTGTTGGGCTATGACGAAAGCAACCATTATAAACGCTGAAATCATCTGAGCTTAAGACTCCAGCAAATTCTTTGCCCAGCATGGTTTCTAGTTCCACACGTCCTCTGGTATCTGCGGCATGAAATAAACAGAATCCTTTTCCACTAGCCGTCCACAGCCATTCTTTGACTCCCATCACACACCGGGGGCGTTTCATCTACATGAACGTTTGATTGAAGAGGTGCCCATTCCCACAGTGCTTTGATAGCTGGCTCTACTGCTGCTACTCGTTGATTGGTTTTTTGGAGTGTTCCTACTGACACTTCTATCGTGCCGAGTTCCCACAACAATTCAGTCAGCTTTTCGTAGGAAAGATGCCCATAATTCCCCAGCCAGACTAATAGTGCTTGGAGATTAACGCTCAAGTCTTGGCCTGGAACCACTCCCTGATGTGGTTCTCCTCTGACTACTGCACCACATTCTAGGCATTTACACGATTGTGTCTGATATTCGACGACTTCGATTGGTTTGGCGACTAGAGTTGCTACTTGCTGTCTGTGGATGTTAATTACTTGACTTAATTCTTGACTACCACAATTGAGACAGATGTCGGGTGAGCTAATTTCGGTTCTGTCTACTCGTCCAAACCCTTTGCGGGTTTTTCCCTGATGACCTGGTTGTCCACCTGGTTTCTTTTTTTGGTCTGCTTCTGGTGTGACTGTTGGTTTCTCTGATTTCTGGATCAGATCCGTTGATGGGGGCTTTGATGAAGTCTGACTGGTGGTTCGACTTTTGCCCGTAGCAATGGCTAGTTTTTCTTGTAATTCTTCAATAATTTTTTGCAGCCCCAGTACCTTTTCTACCAGTTCAGCTTGGCTCAACTGCTCGATTTCGGTTTTTTTCGGCTCTCTGGTTGCTGGGGGCTTTTTCATT